>NZ_JBFTQY010000035.1:0-68005 GCF_056399245.1 Rhizobium sp. 01N447_2 | reverse complement strand
GCCTTACGCAACCCGCCACAGACCTTTGCGGCGGTTCGATTTAAGGAGTTATGCAGTCGGCTTCGGTGTAAGCGTCACGTCGGCGCCATAGGCATCGCGCAGTTCGCCTTCCTGTCCCGGCTGCCGGTCGGCGGCCTGATGCAGCAGGATCGACTCGTATCCTTGCGAGCGCGTCCCCTCGATCAGCGTGATATCGGCGTTTCCAGGATTGTCGGAGCGCTCGAACCACTCGACAGGGCGGTGCAGAAAATTCATTTCGACCGCCCGGTTGGTGACGCCATGACCAACGATCACAACGTTGTGGTCGCTATTTTCGTCATCGTGCATAACGGTCTGCAGGAACAGGCGCACCCGCTGGGCCACGTCCGCCCGGCTTTCGCCATCCGGCGGCCGTGCGTAGAACTTGCCGCTGTTGCTGCGCAGCCTCGCCCATTTTTCGAACTCCTCGGGAAACTTCTGCTTCTGTTCGGCGTGGTCATAGATTTCGGTGAAGAGACCGAAATCCTGCTCGCGCAGCAGATAATCTTCCCTGATATCGCCGACGACGCTTTCCGGCAGGGCTTCGAGCAGCGCATCCTTGCTCTGCCGCGTCCTCAAAAATGGCGAATACCAGATCTGCAGCTTGCCGAAACCGGCGCTCGGCAATGCCTTGAGACAGGAGGCGATCACGCCGCCTGCCTCAAGTGCCTGCCGATGGCCCCACTGCGTCAGCGGCACGTTGTGATCGCCGAATTGGCGGTAAGCCTGTTCGTTGATGTTGCCGAGGGATTCGCCGTGGCGAACGAGAAAAAGACGCATCAGCCATCCCGCATTGTCGGATATGAATCGCCGCTATCATGAACGCCCTGAATGCGCAGGGCAACATGGCCGGCAGGCCTGGCGGCGACGGGCATCCTGCCCGCGCGGCGACAGGCATTCTGCCAGCGCGGCAACGGGCATTCTGCCCGCGTGAGATGAACTGGTTTGCAGCGCTTTTCCACACCTTGTCATCTTCCTGAAACACGAGTCTGATTTTGGAAGGCTAGATGAAAGATGGGACATGAGCGGCAGCTCGTGAAAGACATGATGGAACCCAGACATTTCCGCACGCTCTTCATTTCCGATGTCCATCTCGGCTCGAAGGCCGCGAAGGCCGACTTCCTGCTGGATTTCCTGCGCCACCACGAGGCCGATACGATCGTGCTCGTTGGCGACATCGTCGACGGCTGGCGTCTCAAGCGCAGCTGGTACTGGCCGCAGGTCTGCAACGACGTCGTCCAGAAGCTGTTGCGCAAGGCGCGCAAGGGCACGCGCGTCGTCTATATTCCCGGCAATCACGACGAATTCCTGCGGGCCTTCCCGGGCATGCATTTCGGCGGCATTGAGGTCGTCGAGCGCATGATGCATGACGGCGCCGACGGCAGAAAATATCTGATCCTGCACGGCGACGAGTTCGACGTCGTCGTCCGCAACGCCCGACTGCTCGCCTATCTCGGCGACTGGGCCTATGACACGGCGATCCGCATCAATATCATTCTGGCGGCGGTGCGGCGCCGACTTGGCATGCCCTACTGGTCGTTCTCGGCCTGGGCGAAGCTGCAGGTCAAGCATGCCGTCAATTTCATCGGCGAGTTCGAGCGCGTCGTGGCCGAGGAAGCCCGCAAAAACGGCGCCGACGGGGTGATCTGCGGACATATCCATCATGCCATTATCCAGGATATGGACGGTATCCGTTACATCAACACTGGTGATTGGGTGGAAAGCTGCACGGCGGTCGCCGAGCATGAGGACGGCACGTTCGAACTGATCACCTGGCGGGCGCTCGCCAGCAGTGTGACAGCACTTGCCACCGTCGATCGGGAAGACGCAGAACTGGCTCCACAGGCCGCCTGATTTTGGCGCCGGCGCATCCGCGCCTGCGCTCCCTCGAATTTAGCCGTTACCGTCAGGCGACAGGCCCTATTTATTTTCTAAAACGTTTCAGAACGGCTATTTCTCGCAATAGTCGCCTCCAGGGTGGTGTGTTAGGACAACGTCCAGTTTCCTTCAGGTCCACCAATGATTCCCGCTCAAAATTCCCCGACGGGTGAGGGAGCGCCGCCGCGCTTTCGGCTGCTCAGCGCGCTTTCCTACTGCGCGCCGCTGCTCGTCAACGGCATCGTCCTGCCTTTCTTTCCCGTGTGGCTCGCAACCCACAGCTTCAGCGACCACGAGATCGGCATCATCCTTGCCATACCGATGGTGGTTCGCGTGCTGGTAGCGCCTGTCGTCGCCATGATCGCCGATCGATTGAAGGAGCGTGCCGACGTGCTGCTCTGGTCGGGCGGCCTGTCGCTACTGACGGCGATCGCGCTGTTCTGGACGACGACCTTCTGGCCCGTCACGATCGTCTATGCGTTGCAGGGCGCCACCTTCGCGCCCTATGTGCCCGTCGTCGAATCAATCGTCATCTCGGGTGTGCGCCGCTGGGGGCTCGATTACGGATCGATGCGCGTATGGGGCTCGATCGCGTTCATCGTCTCGACGCTGGTCGGCGGCCAGCTGATCAGTCGGTGGGGCGGCGAAATGGTGCTGCCGGTCATGGTCTTCGGCTTTATCATGACCGTGGTCATGGCGATCTTCTGTCCGCGTATCGGACCGACGCGACGGCGCGGCCAGCCGATCAACATTCCGGCAGCCACCGGCAGCGGCCTGCGCGAGCCGCATCTTCTGCTGCTTCTGATCGGCGTCGCCATCCAGCAGTCGAGCCATGCGGTGCTGAACGCTTTTTCCTCGATCTACTGGCATCAGCTTGGCTTCTCCGGTACGCAAGTCGGCCTGCTCTGGAGCGCCGGCGTCGCTTCGGAAGTGACGGTGTTCTTCCTGTCGAAGCGTCTCAACCGTCGCTTCGACGCCTGGACGCTGATCCGCTTCGGCTGCGCCATCAGTGTCTGCCGCTGGATCCTGTTTCCGATGAATACAGGCTTTGCCGGTTTCTTCCTGCTGCAATGTTTCCATGGCTTCACCTACGCCTTCGTGCATACCGGCGTGCAGCGGCGGATCGTGGCGACCGTGCAGGAAACGCAGGAATCATCGGCGCAGGGCGCGTATTTCTTCTATGTCGGCATGGCGATGGCGCTGATGACCCTGGCGTCGGGTTATCTCTATGCCTGGCTCGGCGTCGTCAGCTACTACGTCATGGCCGTGGTCGCGTTCTCCGGCCTCGGCCTCGTCATCTCAGCCTATTATCTTCAGCCCCAGAGGGTGCTTTCGGGCGGAAAGACCAGGGAAGCGGCGTAACGCAGGCCGGGTTCGCGGTCGCGGGCAAGCAGCAGCGGGCCGTCGAGATCGACGAAATCGGCATTCTGGGCGAGTAATACGGCGGGCGCCATGGCAAGCGAGGTGCCGACCATGCAGCCGATCATGATGCTGAATCCAAGCCGTTCGGCCTCGGCCTTCATCGACAGCGCCTCCGTCAGGCCGCCCGTCTTGTCGAGCTTGATGTTGATCGCGTCGTAGCGGTCGGCAAGGCTTGCGAGATCGCCGGTGTGGTGGACGCTCTCGTCGGCGCAGACGAGGAGCGGGCGGCGGATTTCTGCGAGCAGCCCATCGCGGCCGGCCGGCAGCGGCTGCTCGACGAGGGCCACACCCGCCTCGGCGGCGATATTGAGGTGGCGTTCCAACACTGCTTCCGGCCAGCCCTCATTGGCATCAAGGATGATTTCGGCATCGGGTGCTGCTGCGCGGACGGCGCGGATGCGGCTTTCATCGTCGCCGGTGCCGACCTTGACCTTGAGCAGGGCGCGGCCTGCATGCTCGCGCGCCTGGGCGGCCATCACCTCCGGCTCACCGAGCGAGATGGTGTAGGCGGTGGTGAGCGGCTTCAGAGCGGCAAGGCCGAGGCGGGTGGCGACGCTGTCTCCTGTCTGCTTTGCCTCGAGGTCCCAGAGGGCGCAGTCGACGGCGTTGCGGGCCGCACCCGGCGGCATGGCCGACAGCAGGTCATGGCGCGAAATGCCGGCCTCGATCAGCGGTCGCGCCGCTTCGATCTGGGCGAAAACGCTCTGCATGGTCTCGCCGTAGCGGCGGTAGGGCACGCATTCGCCGAGCCCATGCGCACCCTCTTCGACAAGCGTGCAGGTGATGACCTCGGCTTCGGTCTTTGCCCCGCGCGAGATGGTGAAGGTCCCGGCAATCGGAAAGGAATTCATCTGGATATCGAGGGTGCGCGGCATTATTGCTCTCCTGCGAGCATGGAAATTGCACGGTGCTTCTGTATATTGACGCGCCGGGCGACGAACGATCTGCTTCGCGATTCGGCAATGTCGCTGTAAGCCTTGAAAGACACAAGTATCTTGAACGCCGAGAATCGCAACGCCGCCTCCCTTGATGTGGACGACCAGGCTGATGGCTCGGGACAGCGTGTGCGTCTTCAGGGAAATTGGCGTAGCGCCTACATCCATCTAGTGCTGCGCGATTTCGAAAAGCTGCTGCAGAAGAAGACCGGCGACCTCACGGTAGACCTCTCTAATATATCGGAGATCGACACCGCCGGCATCTGGCTGCTGTGCCGGCTGAAGAAGCAAGAAGAGGCGGGCGGGCGAGCGGTTCGCTTCGAAGGCACCAACCCGCATATCGACGAAATGCTGGAGATGTTTTCCGAGGAGCCGGCCAAGCCCGAGCCGGAGCAGACGGAGAAAGTCTCGCTTGTTGCGCGCATCTTCGCGCCGATCGGCAAAATGACCTATGAGGTCTGGGACAATTTCGCTGCCGCCATGTATATCCTCGGCTCGGCGGTGCGCGGCGCGCAGATGAAGTTCGGCCGCGGCAGCGGCGTTTCGCCGGCCTCGATCGTCAACCAGATCGACCATATGGGCGTTCGCGCCGTTCCGATCATTCTTTTGATGTCGTTTCTGATCGGGGCGATCATCGCCCAGCAGGGCGCCTTTCAGCTGCGCTACTTCGGCGCTGAGGTTTTCGTCGTCGATCTCGTCGGCATCCTGCAATTACGCGAAATCGGCGTGCTTCTAACCTCGATCATGATCGCCGGCCGCTCGGGCAGCGCGATCACCGCCGAAATCGGCTCGATGAAGATGCGCGAGGAGATCGACGCGCTGAAAGTGATGGGCCTGAACCCGATCGGCGTGCTGATCTTCCCGCGGCTGGTGGCGCTGACCATCGCGCTGCCGCTTTTGACGGTGCTGGCAAATTTCGCCTCGCTCGGGGGTGCTGCCGCCGTCGCCTGGGGCTATTCCGGCATCACCTTCGCCAACTTCCTGTCGCGCCTGCACGAGGCGGTGACGTTGTCGACGGTTCTGTCGGGCATGATCAAGGCGCCGTTCATGGCGCTGGTCATCGGCATCGTCGCCGCCGTCGAGGGGCTGAAGGTCGGTGGCAGCGCGGAATCCCTCGGCCAGCACGTGACGGCCGCGGTGGTGAAGGCGATTTTCGTCGTCATCCTGATGGACGGGCTTTTTGCGATGTTCTATGCAGCGATCGATTTCTAGGATGGCGGACCGCGTGGACGAGAAACCGATCGATACGGAAGACAAGGACGAAAGGGACATCGTGCTGTCGGCGCGCGACGTCACCGTCGGCTTCGGCTCCAAGGTCGTGCTCGACAATCTGAACCTCAATATCTACCGCGGCGAGATCCTCGGCTTCGTCGGCGCGTCCGGCACCGGCAAATCGGTGCTGATGCGCACCGTGCTCCGGCTGCTGCCGCGCCGCTCCGGCACGATCAAGATCCTCGGCCAGGATTTCGACGAACTCGACGAGCCGCAGCGCAACGCGCTCGACATGCGGCTTGGCGTGCTGTTCCAGCAGGGGGCACTGTTTTCGTCGCTGACGGTCAAGGAAAATATCCAGGTGCCGATGCGCGAATATCTCGACCTGCCGACCTCGCTGATGGACGAGCTGGCGCATCTGAAGATCCGTATGGTCGGGCTTGCAGCCGATGCCGCCGACAAATATCCGTCCGAACTGTCCGGCGGCATGATCAAGCGCGCAGCCCTTGCGCGCGCGCTGTCACTCGATCCGGAACTCGTCTTCCTGGCCTGTTTTCGGTCTGCGACCGTATTGCCGTGCTCGGAAAGAAGCGAGTAATGGTGGAAGGCACGATCGACGACATGCTGGCCTATGACGATCCGTGGGTGCAGGCCTACTTCAAGGGCAAACGCGCGCGGTCGATCGTGCCGCAGAACGCTGCTGCCGCGCGGCACGACAGCAGCGGAAAGTGACCGGATAAGATGGAAACCAAAGCCAATTACACGATTGTCGGTTTTTTCACGGTGCTGGTGATCGCGGCTGCCTTCGGCTTCGTCTACTGGATGGCCGAATACGGCCGCGGCGGCCCGATGACGGAACTGATCGTTCGTATTCCGGGCTCGGCCAACGGCCTCAGCGTCGGCTCGCCGGTGCGCTTCAACGGCATCCAGATCGGCTCGGTGCAGACGCTGTCGATCGATGCCGACGATCCGCAATATTCGCTGGCCTTCACCCAGGTGCGCACCGATGCGCCGATCTACCCCTCGACCAAGGCCGCCCTTGAAATTCAGGGCTTGACCGGCGCTGCCTATATCGAGCTGTCAGGCGGCCGCAAGGGCGAGGAAAGCATCCTCCAGCATGCGATCGACAACGGCAAACGCGCCGTCATCGTCGCCGACCAGTCGAGCGTCACCAATCTGCTGGCGACGGCCGACAAGATCCTCGATCGCGCTAACGACGCGGTCGGCGAACTTCAGGGTTTTATCGAAGATTCGCGCGGGCCGCTGACCGAGACGTTCAAGAATGCCGAAACGTTCTCGGATGCACTGGCCAAGAATTCCGGCAATATCGACTCCTTCCTGCAGAGCGTCGGCCAGCTTTCGGAGACAGTGAAGGCGGTTTCCGGCCGCGTCGACTCGACGCTTCAAGCCGTCGAATCGCTGGTCAAGGCGGTCGATGCGCAGAAGATCGACAACATCGTCTCCAATGCCGAGAAGATTACCGCCAATGTCGCCGATGCCTCGGGCGACCTCAAGGGCGCGATCCAGAAGTTCGACCAGACGGCCACCACTTTCAATGATTTCGGCAAGCAGGCGCAGGCCACACTCGACCGCGTCGATACGCTCGTTGCCCAGATCGATCCGGCGAAGGTGAAGGGCTCAGTCGACGATATCTCGCAGGCGACCAAGGACGCGCGCGCCGCCGTAGCCTCGATCCGCGATGTCGCCAACACGGTTTCGGCGCGCCAGAAAGATATCGACCAGACGATCCAGGACGTGTCGCAGCTTTCCAACAAGCTGAATTCGGCCTCGACCCGCATCGACGGCATTCTCATCAAGGTCGATGCGCTGCTCGGCACCGACAATACGCAATCGCTGTTCACTGAAGCGCGCGATACGCTGGAATCCTTCAAGAAGGTGGCCGACAACCTGAATTCGCGCATCGGGCCGATCGCCGACAATCTGCAGAAATTTTCGAGTGGCGGCTTGCGCGACGTGCAGACTCTCGTCAACGACATGCGCGGAACCGTGAGCAATCTGAACGATACGATCACCAACTTCGACCGCAATCCGCAACGCCTGATCTTCGGCGGGGACACGGTCAAGCAATATGACGGCCGGACGCGGCGTTAACTGGGAAATCAGGGGTAGCCTAATATGGTCGCATCGCATCTGTTGTCGCGCCGTTCTTGGATCAGGGGAACGGTGATCGCGCTGCCGCTGACGGCGCTGATCCTTTCCGGGTGCGGCACCGCGGCCAAGAACGACACCTATGATCTGCCCGCCGCCGTCGACGGCAGCGGACCCGCGGCCAAATCCCGCCAGATCCTGATCGCCAGCCCGACGGCGCTAAGGTCGCTCGACAGCGAGCAGATCGTCATCCGTGTTTCGCCTTCGGAAATCCAGTATCTCTCCAAGGCGCAGTGGGGCGACAAGCTGCCGCGCATAGTGCAGTCGAAGCTGGTGGAAGCCTTCGAGAACTCGGGCAAGCTCGGCGGCGTCGGCATGCCGGGGCAGGGGCTGGCGATCGACTACCAGATCGTCACCGATATCCGCTCCTTCGAGATCGATGCTTCGAACGGCAACCAGGCGGTGGTCGAGATCTCCGCCAAGATCCTCAACGACCGCAACGGCTCGGTGCGCGCCCAGAAGGTGTTCCGCGCCATGGCGCCGTCCGGCGGCGACAATGACGGCTTCGTCAAAGGCCTCGACCGCGCCTTCTCCACGGTTGCCTCCGAGATCGTCAGTTGGACGCTGCGCTCAATCTGAACTGGAATTCCGAGGTCGCCCCGTGAATATCGAGGGTTGTCGATTCTGAAAAATATTTGACCCCATGGCTTAGGGGCCGCCATCGTATTCAATTTCTTCATGAATTTATGGAACGCATCATGCATCCCTTTCAGGAGGAATGCTGCATGGTGGCTGCACGGGTCTTCGGGAAATCGTCATTGGAGGCGATCCAACGCGAAAATGATCGCCTGGCTGCGCTGCAGCAGCTCGATCTCCTCGACACTCCGAGGGACGAGGGCTTCGAACGGATCGTACGCCTGATAAAGGAGATCTTTTCCATCGACATCGGCATCGTCTCACTGATCGATGCGCATCGGCAATGGTACACGGCTTGCTCCGGCCTTTCGGCCGACGAGGTGTCGCGCGAAGACACGTTCTGCCGCTACGTCGTGGACTGTGAAAGGCCTGTTGTCGTGCAGGACGCTACCAAGGACTCGCGGTTTTCGCAGCATCCTTCGGTGACGGGCGAGGACAATATTCGTTTTTATGCCGGTGTGCCGTTGAGAACAAAAGCCGGGCACATGATCGGAACGGTATGCGCGATCGACCGCAGGCCACGATCGTTCGGCAACAGAGATCTCGGCATTCTCGAGGAGCTGGCAGGCGCCGCGATGGACCGCATCGAGCTCATGCAGTTGGCCGCCATCGACAGCCTCACCGAGGCGATGACGCGGCGTGCCTTCAAGCAGGAGGCCGATCAGCTCATTTCGCTCGCTCTGCGGCACAAGCACGATCTTTCATGCATCGTTTTCGATATCGACCATTTCAAGAAGGTGAACGATACGCATGGGCACGCGGCCGGAGACGAGGTCCTCAAGGCGGTCGCATCGACCTGTAAGACGACCCTTCGAGCCGGTGATCTGTTTGGTCGTCTTGGCGGCGAGGAATTTGCCGTCATCCTGCCGCATGTCGATCGGGAAGGTGCTGCCGCAGTCGCCGAGAAACTCAGAGCCGCCATCGCCTCTGAGATCATTCGCGGCGATCATGGCGCCCTGACCGTTACAGCCAGCTTCGGAACGTCGGCACTCTCGATCGTCAGCAAGGAGATCGAGACCCTGCTGGCTCAGGCGGATGCGGCGATGTATCAGGCCAAGCATGGCGGACGGAATCGTTGCGTGTCGTGGATTTCCATCCACGCCGATCACGCCATTGGCGCTCGACGGCGGGTGCTGAAGGCGGGTTCGATCCTGTTCAACGATCGACGCTCGACCATCGACTGCACCGTCAAATCCATCGGCTCGGAGAGCGCCGGCATTTCGGTCTCCAATACATCAGGCATCCCTTCGGAATTCGTTCTTGCCATCAAAGGCGAAGGATTCGAAACGAATTGCAGGGTGATCGCGCAAGACCGGCAGCATCTGGAAGTGGCTTTCAGATAAGCCGTTAGAGCGCCGTGCGTCCTTTCGGACGCACAAAGGACGCTCTCACTCTTGGAGTCTACGCATCGTGCCTTCCAAAAGTTGCTTCCGATTTTCGGGCCGATGCGCTAGCAAAACCTGCCGGCAGGTCTCTGCTCATCGGGCCTATTTGGTCGGTTGCGAATCCGTCATCGTCGCTCCCGGCTGGCTGCCTGGTGTCGTGGAAGCCGTGGCGGTCGATGACGGCGACAGACTGCTGTCCAGCAGGCTTGCCATCTTGTCGTCGCGTATGCTCGCGGTCTTTTCGCCCATGACGACGCCGACCACCCGGCGGCCATCCTTCAGCGCCGACGTTACGACATTGTAGCCCGATGCGTCGGTGTAGCCGGTCTTGATGCCGTCGACGCCGTCATAACGATACATGAGGTTGTTGTGGCCGCGGAACTTCATGCCGCGAAACTGGAAGCCGCGCATGGAGAAGAGCTTGAACTCCTCGGGAAAGTCGCGCATCAGCGAAACGCCGAGTGTCGCCATATCTCGCGCCGTCGTGACCTGAGCAGGATCCGGAAGGCCCGAGGGATTCCGGAAGACCGTATCCTTCATGCCGAGCTGGTGTGCTTTGTCGGTCATGACAGTGGCGAAAGCCTGTTCGGAGCCGCCAAGGTGCTCGGCAATCGCCACGGCCGCATCATTGGCAGACAGCACGACAATGCTTTCGACCGCTTCACGCAGCGTCACCTTTCGGCCTGCGCCGATAGCAAGCTTGAAGGGCTCCTTGCTCTCGGCATTTTCCGACATGGTGAGCTTCTGATCCCAGGCGAGGCGCCCGTCATGCAGGGCCTCGAAGGCGAGATAGAGCGTCATCATCTTGGTCAGCGACGCCGGATAGTTCAGCTCGTCCTGATTGGAGGCTTCGAGGACCTGACCGGACTGTGCATCCACGACAAAACTTGCCTGGCCAGCCTCAGCCAGTGTGAAAGCGCCCATCAGGAAAGCGGAAGAGAGCGCGGTGGCAAGGAGCCTGGAGGTCGTCTTGGTCATCAATGTTGCTGTCTCTATCGTTTGGACGGTCGAGTGAGCCGTTCACTAAATGCTGCGGATCGGAAATGTTTGTGACGGAATGAAGGACAGGGGGCAACAAAAAAGGGCTATCCACAGATGATCCCTTTTGTCTCACCGTCTCGGTTTTGACCTCGCCGCGCCCGTTTGACAATGCGCAGCACGGCACGTAGAGAATTCGCCATGAGCACGAAGAGCGCGCCCATCTCCCGTCATATCAGCACCTGCCCGCAGGTTTCGATCTTGCGCGCTTTTGACGGACGAGGTCTTCGCGTCCTGCTGTGACGTCAGGGCGCTAGGCGTCCGGCGCGCTGCTGGACGTAAAGCCCCTCACCACGTCAATCAAGGTTGCCAGGGAGACAGGCACCGTGCTCAATATTTATCATGTCAATTCGCTCGTCCATTGGGAGGAGCGCGAGATCCATCTGCGCGATCATATGATTGGCTTCTTCTCGCAAGAGGTCCGCAGTTTTCTCAGATCCGTCAATCCGGCCTGGGATGTCAGGAGGGTCGAGGCGCCGGCGCTGATGCCGCGGTCGCTGGTTTCGAGCGCCTATTCGAACGCCGATATCTGGGTCCAGGAACAGCTTTCCGCGAGCGATACCGCGCTGGTGCTGCGACCGGAAACGACGCCGTCGACCTATATCTACATGCAGCATATTCTCGGAAATCACTCGAAGACGCGGCTGCCGCTCTGCGTCTGGCAGGCCGGCCGATCCTATCGCCGCGAGCAGGAGCAGCCGACGAAACACATGCGGTTGAAGGAGTTCTGGCAGCTCGAATTCCAGTGCGCCTTCACGGCCGACAGCGGCAACGACTATCACGCCGCCTGCCTCGAACCGGTCCGCCGGATGATCGCATCGCTGATTCATCTGCCGACCCGGATCGTGCCCTCCGACCGGCTGCCGGCTTATTCGGAGGTGACGATGGATATCGAGGTCGACAACGGCGATAAATGGATGGAGGTCTGCTCGATCTCCCGACGCACGGATTTTCCGCAGCGCTACCAGTCGCAGCCGAGGAAGGGAGCGGCCGTCGATCATGACGTGCTGGTGCTTGAGATCGCCATCGGCCTCGATCGGTGCGTCTACAACTGGAACATAGCGGCCGATCGGTGAAAGACGGAAAACCGGGATCGCATAGCGATCCCGGTTTTCGCCGTTGCAGTTATCCTTGAATTTTCCGCAGCACTTTGAATTGCTGCGTAATTCCGATTTAAGAAATTATACAGTAGGAGACAGCGTTATGCTGCGAGGGGTGGGATTTTTATGATGCGCTCGGCAATGGTTTTGGTCGTTGGCATATGTGTGCTCGTTTTTTCAGCTTTGTCCGCCTTTGCGTCATCCGGACGCTCCGTCCCGCGTTCGTTAGTTCCTCAAATGTTTCTGTATGAGGAAAAGCCGGAGATGGCACAGCCGACGACGGTTCCCGGTTCTGTCACGTGGTCAATCGATATGCGCACCGACGCCAGCGGACACTCCGATCCTGTTATCCAAGCGCACATTGCTGTGCCGAAGCGTCACTTCACTGCAGTGTTGACACTGGAACGGAATGCAGATCCCTCCGTTTCCGCAAGCCACCTCATTGAATTGTCGTTTCAGATCGCGCCAGGATTTAAGGGAGGTGGAATTTACAGTCTCCGGCACATGTCAATGAAGGCGACGGAAAGCGATCGCGGTGACACATTGATAGCCGTGCCCGCCAAGGTCACGGACAATCTTTACATGCTGGCGCTCAATGATCTGCCTGAGGCTCGTGCCAAGAACCTTGAACTGCTTGAACGCCAATGGATCGACTTGCCGATTTCCTATCAGGACGGCAAACGAGCACTGCTGACGCTTGAAAAGGGCGCCGATGGTGAGCGTGTGTTCAACCAGGCAATTCAGACTTGGGCGTCAAATGATCTGGTCCGGACTGATGCCGGCAATGCTCAATAAAAAGATGGTAGCATCAAACCTGGCCTACGAATTGCTGCCTGGGTTTCCCGGCTCAAAGCGCAGCCCATGGTCAAAAGCGAAAGCCGCCTGACATCAGGTCAAGCGACTTTCTCCCATTCGACGATGAAATTGGCCTCCGTTCGCTCGGGCGGTTTTCGCCAGAGGTATCAGTCAGTCAGGCTCAGCCGAGCCTGCCTGCGGCATGAGCGAGCATGGTGTAGACCTTGCCCGTATCCGAGGTGAGGTAGGACTGCGTCACCGTCCGGTTGGGGTCGGTGCGGGCGACATCGGCGAGCAGCTTTTCGAAATCACCGATGTAGCGGTCGACGGCGGTGCGGAACTCCGGTTCGCGGTCATATTTGCGCTTGATCTCGTCGAAGGTCTGCTGGCCCTTCAGCGTGTAGAGGCGGCGGGTGAAGACGTCGCGCTCGCCGCGCTGGTAACGGCGCCAGAGATCGACCGAGGCGTCGTGATCGATAGCGCGGGCGATATCGACCGAGAGCGAGTTCAGCGATTCGACTACGTGGCGCGGATTGCGGCTATCGTTGCTGCGCGCGACCGGTGCGGCAGTTTCCGCCGGGCGGGCCGGAACGCGGGCAGCCGCCTCGTCGGCGGCCTCCTCACGCGATGCGCCGCGCAGGAGATCGCTGATCCAGCCGCCACTTTCCGGACGAGCCGGCTCTTGGCGACCTGTTTCCGGGCGGCCTGTTTCCTGGCGAGCGGGGGCAGGCTGCGGTGCGGCACGCGGGGGGGCGGCAGCCGGCGCAGACGGTGCGATCGTTCCGCGCAGACCTGTCGCTTCGATCGGCGGCGGTGCTGCTGGCTGCGGCGGCTGGGCTGCGACCGGCTGAGCGGGACGCGGGGCCGGCTGCACCTGAGCGAGCGTGCGGGCGACAGGCTCGGAGATCTCGAGCTGCTGGCTGGAGCGGCCCACGAGCTGGGAGATATCCTGCAGCGCCTTGATCTGCTCGGCGACKGCCCGGCGCATGGCCGAGGCGCTTTCCTTGGCTTCCTCGGGAAGATCGAAGGCGCCGCGCTTCAGTTCGGCGCGGGTGGCGTCAAGCTCGCTGCGGATGTCGGCCGCAGAGCGGCGGATATCTTCGGTGGCGCCAGAGAAGCGGCCGACTGCATCGTCGATCGCCTCGCGCAGCGCTTCCCGCATGTGCTGGGCGGCACCGTCGGAGGCGCGGCCGGCTTCGCCGAGCATGCGCTCGACTTCCGACAGCGAGGCGGTGAGACCGCCGCGAATGCGATTGGAGAGATCGCCGGAACGGCGCTCGACATTGGCGAAGGTGCCGTCGATCGTCGTATTGGCCTCGTCGCCGGCGCGGGTAATCGCCTCGCGCATCGTCTCTGCCGCTTCCTGGGCACGCTTCTCGGTTTCGGTGAGAATGCGGCCGATATCAGCGAAGGAGGATTGCACGCCTTGGCGCAAATTGCCGGTGACCTGGCTGGAGCGTTGTTCTGCCCGCTCGAACACGGTCTCGATCATGCCGCCAAGGCCTTGCATGGTCTTTTCGATCTCGGCGGAGCGTTGGACGAGACCAACGGAAAGCGTCTGCAAAGCGCTCTCGCGCTCCTCGAGCGTCGAAGCGAGATTGGACTGAGCGGCGCCGAGAAGCTGCGAGGCCTGGGTCAGGACCTTGGAGTGTTCGTCGAAGCGGCCGATGATGCCGCCGACCTGCGACAGCGTCTGGCCCGAGATGTCGGAGAGACGGTCGACCTTGCCTTCGAGAAGCCTGGTCGAGGCGGAAACCATCTCGGCGGCCTTGGTGGCGGAGTCGGCAAAGCGCGTGGTGGTGTCGCCGAGACGGCCGTCGACGCTGGTCAGTTGCTCGGCAGCGCGGTTCATCATCATCGCCATCGCCGCGCTGCTTTCCGACATGCGCTGGACGAGGCCGTTGACGTTGCCGACAAGGCTGTTCTCGATGGCGCTGACGGCATTGGCGACATTCTCGGTGCGGGCGGCAACGGCGCTGGCGAGCGCTTCGTTTTCGGCGCGCAGACGGTCGGCGCTGAGGTTGGCCGCGGCGGTGATGCGGGCGGCGGCCTGCTCGCCGGCATCGGTGTAGCGGTCGATGATCGGGCGGGCCGTTTCGTCGAGGATGCGTGTCAATTCGACCGAACGGCCTGATAGCATCGAGTTGAGGTCGCGGGTGCGCTCTTCGAGCGTCGAGCGGATCGAGTTGCCGCGCGCTTCGAGCGCCCGGTCGATTTCGGAGAACGTCGTATCGATCTCGCGGGCACGCTCTTCGAGGTTGGTGCGAATGGCGCTGCTGCGGGCTTCGAGCGCCCGGTCGACATCCGCCATGGTGGCGGAAATCTCGGTGCCGGCGCCCGACAGGGTCGAGCGGATGGCATTGCCGCGTGTCTCCAGGGACTGGCCGGCATCCGACAGTACCTTGGAGATGGCATTGACCTGCGTGCCGACGATGGTCTCGGCCTCTGCGACCTTGTTGACGATGGCGTTGCCGGCTTCCGAGAAGGTCTGGGCAACGGCAGCGGCCTGGCTTGCCAGCCGGTTCTGAGCTTCGGCGACGCGGGTGACGATCTGTGACGAGCGCTCATCCATGGTGCGGGTGAATTCGTCGCTTTTCGCATTGAGATCCTGGGCGAATTGCTGGCCGGTCTTGCCAAGCAGTTCGGTGGTTCTCGTCGCTTCGCCTTCCATTCCCTGAGCCGCGTCGGCAACCGCACTGCGCAGCGTCGAGGCGAGACCGGCGGCCTTGCCTTCGATGGTGCGGTTGACGGCATCGAGGCCGACGGTCAACGCACGGTCCATTGTGGAGAGGCGTTCCTCTATGCGTTCGTTGCCGCGGTCGAGGGTTTCGCCGAGGCTCGCGGTGCGACCCTCGATGGCGCCCGTCAGGCTGGTGGTGCGGCTGTCCAGCGTCTCGGCCAGATTGGCGGTGCGGCTGTCGATCGCCTGAGTGAGGTTTGCAGCACTGCCTTCGAGCGTCGCCGAGATGCGTTGCGTGGCATGGTCGCTGAGCGCGCCGATACGGGAGACGCCGTCGGCAAGCACGCCGGACAGCTGGCCGCTGGCTGCTTCGACCTTTTCGGCAACGCCGCCGACGCCATCGCGGATGCGGGTCTCGATCGCTGCAAGACCAGATTCCACACGCGATCCGGTTTCTTCAAAACGGCCCGTCAGGCTTTCGACCGACCGATCGAGATGGGCGGAGAAATTCTGGGTGGAGCTTGAAATCGCATTTGCCGCCTCCTGGAAGCGGCCGGCGATCTGGCCAGCGCCGGCATGCATGCGATCTTCCAATGTCTGGGCGCCGGCATCGATCGCCTGGCGGATCGCCGCTTCACGGTGCTCCAGCGACAATTCGAGCATGCCGACGCTTGTCGCCACCGAGGTGCCGATGCTGGTCGCCTGTTCGGCCAGCGTATCGCTGATCAGCGCATGGGCCTGGTTCAGCGATAGATCGATGGCGTTGGCGCGGTCTTCGAGCGTCGTGCGGATGCGCTCATGGGCAGAGGCGAGCCCGCCCTCGATGCGCGCTGCGGCCTCGTCGGCGAGGCCTCCGAGCCGTGTATGTGCATCGGTCAGACGGCCTTCGATGCGGCCGGTCAAGCCGCCGACGAGATCCTCGAAGCGGGCGCCGCCGGTATCGAGAACGCCTGAGAGGGCGGCGCTATGTTCGGAAAGCGCATTTTCGAGCCGCTGCTGATTGTCAGTATAAGCGGTGCGGATTGCATCGGTCTTGTCGGAGAAGGCGCCGGCGACTCGGGCTTCGGCACCRGAGACGGCCTCCATGATGGCGTTGCTGCGGGCTTCGAGCACACTGTCGAAGCGGCTCTGGTTATCGTCGAGCGAAATGGCGAGCGCCATGGTCTTTTCATCGAGCGTATCGGTGAGCCGATCGTGGGTTGCCGTTACCGCGCCGATGATCGCGGCGGTGCGGTGGCCCAAGGCCTCCTCGAGGCGAGCCTGGCCTTCGGTTAGCGAGGCGGCGAGGGCGGCGGCCTTCTGGTCGAGCACTCCGTTCAGGCCGACATGCGTGCCGGAAACCGCATTGGTGATCGCCTCGGCGCCTGTTGTCAGCGTCTCCTCGAGACGGCTCTGGCTCTCATTCAGCGAGATGGCAAGCGCCATCGCCCGATCGTCGAGTGTCTCGGACAGGCGGTCGTGGGTGGCAGAGACCGCATTGAGTAAGGATTCCGAGCGGCTCTCCAGGGTGTCCTGCAGGCGGCTCTGGCCCTCGTTCAGGGAGGCGGCGATCGCCGTCGCCTTTTCGTCGAGCGTTTCCGAGAGTCGGTCGTGCGTGCCGGACACGGCCTTGAGGAAGGCTTCAGAGCGTGCTTCCAGCGTGTCTTCGATCCGCGACTGGCTCTCATTGAGCGAGATGGCGAGCGTCATCGCCTTCTCGTCCAGCGTCTCGGACAGGCGGTCATGGGTGCCGGAGACCGCATTCAGCAGGGCTGCCGAGCGGGTTTCCAGCGTGTCTTCGATACGCGTCTGGGTTTCGTTGAGGGAGATGGCGAGGGCCATCGCCTTTTCGTCCAGCATCTCGGAGAGGCGATCATGGGTGCCGGAAACGGCGTTCAGCAGCGCTGCGGAGCGGGTTTCGAGCGTATTCTCGATACGGGCATGGCCTTCGCTCAGCGAGGTGGCAAAAGCTGCCGCCTTGCCGTCCAGAGTCTCCGAGAGACGATCATGGGTGCCGGAGACGGCGTTCAGCAGCGCCGCGGAGCGGGTTTCCAGCGTATCCTCGATGCGGGCCTGGCCCTCGTTCAAGGAAATGGCGAGCGCCATCGCCTTTTCGTCGAGTGTTTCGGCAAGACGGTCGCGCGTGCCGGATACAGTGTTCAGCAGTGCCTCGGCGCGCGTTCCAAGCGCATCCTCGATGCGGGCATGGCGCTCGTCGAGCGAGGTCGTAAGGGCCGCCGCCTTGCTGTCCAGCGTTTCCGACAGGCGATCATGCGTGCCAGACACGGCGTTGAGGAAGGCCTCGGAGCGGGTCTCGAGCGTGTCCTCGATGCGAGCCTGGCTCTCGTTCAAGGAAATGGCGAGCGCCATCGCCTTTTCGTCGAGCGTCTCGGCAAGACGGTCATGGGTGCCGGAGACGGCATTGATGATGGCGTCGGAGCGGGTTGCCAGCGCTTCCTCGAAGCGCCCATGATGCGTGGTCAGCGCCTCGACCAGCGCGCCGCCGCGCTCTGCCATGACGCTGTCGATGCGGCCGTGGGCGGTGCCGAGCGCCTCGCTGATTTCGGCCGTACGCGCAGCAAGCACGCCGCTCAGCTCCTCGGCGCGACCGCCGAAGGCAGCGGTCACCTGCTCTGTGCCAGCGGCAACGGMAGTCGTCAGATCGGTGGTGGTGGTGCGTAGCGTGTCGCGGAGTTCGGCCGAGCGTGTCTGAAGGTTGTCCTGCAGTTCGGAGGTGCCTGATGCAAGCGTCAGCGCGATTTCAGAAGTCGCGCTCTGCAGCGCAGAGGTCAGTTCACCGGTGCGGCTGGTGAGTGCTGTGGTAATTTCGTCTGCGCGGTTGCCAAGCGTGCTTTCCAGCACTTCGTGGCTGGTGGCGAGCGCGGTGGCGAGCGCCAGCGACTGGTCGGTCATCGACGAACCAAGCCGGTCGATGCCGGAATTCAGGATGCCGTCGATCGAATCCGAGCCGCCGGTCAGCGTCTCGTTGATACGAGCGAGGCTCTCGATCAGCTTGGTATCGAGCGAGCCGGTTCGCTTGTCGAAGGCGCTGGTGAATTCGGCGACGCGTTCGTCGAAGGCGGTCGACAGTTGGGCGACGGTCGTCTGCAGCCGCTCTTCGAAGAAGCCGGAGCGCACGTCGAGATCCATGACGGCGTCGTCGGCCGTGGTCTGCAGGCTCTGGCGGAAACTTGCGCCCTTTTCGTCGAGCGCGCTGTTCAGCTTCGACAGCACGTCGTCAAGCGTGCCGCCGATCGTGCGTTCGCCTGACGTCAGGCTCTCGTTGATCTCGCGGGTGCGGGCGATCAGGATCTCGTTGAGCTGGTGCGTGCGCTCGTTCAGCGCCGCATTCAGCTTCTCGGTGCTGCTGTCCATGGTCGAGGCGCGCGTTTCGAACTGGCTGAGCAGCCTTTCGCCATGGTCGTTGAGATTGACGGAGAGCGCTTCGAGGCGGTTGTCGAATTCTGTGGCGAGCGCAAAACCCGATGCGTTGAGTGTCTGCAACAGGGTATCGGTCTTGGCTGCGAGCAGGCTGCCCATCGACTGCAGAGCGTTGTCCGACTTTTCCAGGATCGTCGCGGCGCGCGTATCGATCAGCGAGGCGAAGGCTTCGCCCGATGTGGCAAGCCGCACCGCGATCTCTTCGGTCGCAAGCGACAGCTCTTCCTTCAGCTGGTCGTGGACGCTGCCGATCGAGGTGCGGATACGGTCGGCATGGTTGACGATCGCCTCACGCTCGGAGCCGAGTTCGTGGACGAGGCCGCGAACGCGCAACTCGTTGTCGGCATAGGAACGTTCAAGCGCATTGACTTCGGAATGGACGAGCGTTTCCAGCTCGGAGGCACGCGCGATGGTGCGCTCGATGCCCTCGTTCATGGCCGAGACCTCACGGCGCACGGCCTGGCCGACGGTCATGATGCGCTCGGAGGCGATGGTTTCCGGCTCTGCCAGGCGCAATGCCACCTCTGCCATGGAGCGGGCGGCGTTGCGCATGTCCTGAGCGCGAGAGATCATGATGGCGAAGGCATAGAACATCATCACGGGAACGATGATGCCGACGAGGCCGGCGATGACGCCGGGCAGGGCGACGAGATCGGCGAGCGAACGGATCTGCCAGATCTGCGGAGCATAAAGCAGCGACATCAGGCCGAGGCCGGCCATGACCCAAAGCACGGAAAACAGCGTGGCGGTGCGCACCGCCGAGCGGCTGGAGGCGCCGTCAAAGGATTTCAGGATCGAAGCGGGCGTATTGCGGCTGGCGTCGTTGGCGGGCGTGAAGGCCGGACCCCTGGAAGCCTGCTCGCCGGCGGCACCGCGGCGGCTGCGGCGCTGCGCTTCTTCCTGCTGATTACGCGCATTCGATGGATCAGACACATTAGCCTCCGGGGCCTGGGGCGCGTCGCCGCGGCGAGACGGTACGTTATCCTTGCTAAAGTCGATCTGGAGCGCCTCGTCCAATGCCTTGAACGCCTTGTCCTCAATTGACTCATTGTATTTGTTGTTCGCCATTCGGGTATGCCTCGTTACTGTCAGCCGGCCCAACCGCGCATCCCTGGCTTCCGCCTCACCCGGGAACAACTTTGCCGTTCCAGCCTTCCATCCCAACGAAGGACGGATAAGCATGTCATTTCAGAGTAGATAGCCGCTTTTTCAAACGGAAGGTATCAAAACACTACCATTATCCACTCGCTCGGCAAAGGCGCGTACCATAAACCCGCTCCACCAGTATCGTAGTGACACATCTGGGCTCTTCACACAATTAATGAAGGCTTGAGATTCACGGCTCGTTAACCCGTTGTTAACATCTTTGAATCCGAGGCATCGCTTAAAAACCAATAATTTAGGGATATTTAACGGACGTTAACCATATGGCGAGATTTCCGCCATGAATGTGCCGGAATTTAACGTGATGGCCACCCTCCTGACGCAGAACTGTTGCAACTGCGGACGATAGAGACGGGAGAATTGGCAATGGCAGCCCAGATGGCAGCATTGAACATCGTATTCGAGGCGCCGGATAATGCAAAGGGACCGTGTCCTTCGAAGGTCCGGCCGATCGATCTGGTCCATCTCGCAAAGCAGACGATGGGCGACAAGACGCTGGAAATCGAAGTCCTTCAGATGTTTGCGCGCCAGGCGCGTGCCTGCCTCCAGGATATCGCGAGTGGCGAAACCATCCGTATTGGCGCAGCCGCGCACCGGCTGAAGGGTGCGGCAAGCTCGGTCGGCGCGTTCCGCGTGTCGCAGACGGCGGAAGCCGTCGAGGAAACCGGCGGTGATGYCGGCGCGACAGCAGCGCTCGGTGCTGCCGTTATCGATGCCGAGAATTTCATCCTGAAGCTCTGCCGCGGCTGATCTCCAAGTCTTTGTCTGACGCATGTCGTTGTCCCAAAACCGCTGCACAATTTTGGGCGAGATGCATTGAGGTACCGTTCGAACGAGGCCCGTTGTTCCATTGCGGAACCGCGGGTCTTTTTGCGACGTCCGGTATGACGCTTTGAAGACGGCGGGCGAAGGCCCGATCTGCGAGGTTGTCGCGGATTTCCCAATGTTGACTGATGCGTCGAATTGTCGGAAGAAAATCCGCCCATCCACCTGAAGACCGGAAATAGTTCTGATGCCCAAACTTACCATCGTCGCGTTCGACGGCACGCGCTTCGACCTCGACGTCGACCAAGGCTCCACCGTGATGGAGAATGCCGTGCGCAATTCGGTGCCCGGCATCGAGGCCGAATGCGGCGGCGCCTGCGCCTGCGCGACCTGTCATATCTATGTCGACGAGGAGTGGACGGAGAAGGTCGGCCAGCCGGAAGCGATGGAAGAGGACATGCTCGACTTCGCCTTCGATGTACGCCCGACCTCGCGGCTGTCCTGTCAGATCCGGATGAAGGCTGTCTATGACGGGCTCGTGGTGCACGTGCCGGAACGCCAGGCCTGAAGCGCGCTGCGCTTCAAACGTCGCCGAAAAATCCGATATCAAAAAAGACGCCTCGCGCGCTAGAGCGAGCGAGGCGAGGCGGGCGCATTACCTACGGATGAGGGAGGAACATCCGCGGCTTCGGAACGCGCCAGGAGAACCCAGCGATGAAAGTGCAGATGCCGTACCTGAACTTTCGAATGTGTTCATATTAACGCGTTCCGGTTGAGTCTGCCAGGATGAAAAATGACCATTCAATCGCTGGGGAGGGTGCAAGTTTCGCACAAGTTTCGTTGTGCAGCTAAGGTTTTCCGCTCGCAACCAAACTGAAAAAGCCTTATTTTGCGCCGGCTCGACCATTGATTCGATTGTTCAGCAACCGCAACATGCGCTTCTGAAAATTGACCGCCTCGACCCGGTCGAATCGCGCCTGCTGCCGGTCGTGCTCCTCTATACCGCGAGCTGATTCGTCGGAGACGAGTTCCTGCATGGCTTCGCAGCCGCGCTGCTGCGGCAGCGCCCGGATGGCGCGCTCCATGGCGCGGGCCTGATCGCGGGCGATCTCGGCGTGGCGCTCCTCGTGGCGCTTGATATCGCTCGACAGAGCGTCCCAGATCATCGACAGCTCCTTGCTGGCGCCCCTGCGGCTGCTCCAGCGCGGCAGGATGATCTGGGTGTGGACCGTGACCTTGACGTTGCCGACGCGGCAGCGCCCGTTATCCTGAATATAGGTTGCTTCGCCGCCGAAGCGGATCTTCGTGGCGCCGGGATGACGCGCCGAAGAGCCGCTCGCCGTCGGCCCGCGTCGGCTGAGTTCGCGGTCGAGCTCATCCGCGGTTGTGCCGCGAATGTCGAAATAAGAATAGCTTTTCGATGCGATCACTTCGGCTGCCACGGGGCTGCAGAGGGAAAGAGCAATGGAAAAGGCGATAGGAAGGACCATATAACGCACTGCAAGCGGCATTCTGAACGCAACCCGTGTTGAAATCGACGGGAGCTTGGGGCATAGCCACCACAAGCGCAATATCGGATGGTGCTTTTTTCGTCTCCAATGGGATAAGTCTGGTGACAGGGCTCGAAGGCAGATTGTGGCGTGTCGGCCATGGCCGGGAGATCGAACTCGGCCGTCGTTCGACGATCATGGCGATCATCAACGTGACGCCGGACTCCTTCTCCGACGGCGGACGCTTTGAAACCGTCGATGCGGCGGTCGAGCAGGCGCTGCGGGCGGTGAGCGAGGGTGCCGGAATTGTCGATATCGGCGGTGAATCGACCCGGCCGAACGCAGCAACCGTCAGCCCTTCCGAGGAGCAGGCGCGCGTGCTGCCCGTCATCGAGGCGCTACGCGGCCGCACCCAGGCGCTGATTTCCATCGACACCTATCGCGCCGAAACGGCGCGGCTTGCAATCAGTGCCGGCGCCCATATCGTCAATGACGTCTTCGGGCTGCAGAAGGAGCCCGATATCGCTGATATCGCCGCAGTGACAGGAGCCGGACTCTGTATCATGCATACCGGTCGCGACAGGGTAAAACTTGTCGATGTGATTGCCGACCAGGTGCATTTCCTCGAGCGATCGCTTGCGATCGCCGCTGCGTCAGGCGTCAACAGCGATCGCATCGTGCTCGATCCGGGCTTCGGCTTCGCCAAGGAGACGGCGGAAGAAAACCTGGAGCTGATGACGCGGTTTTCCGAACTTTCCCGCTTCGGTCTGCCGCTGCTCGCCGGTACGTCGCGCAAACGCTTCCTCGGCGCGGTAACGGGGCGTGAGGCGCAGGACAGGGATGCGGCGACGGCTGCGACCAGCGCGCTGCTCAGACTTCAAGGGGCTGCGGTTTTCCGCGTGCACAATGTCGCAATCAACAGGGATGCGCTCGATATCGCCGATGCTATGCTCAATGCGCGCCAGGAATTCGAGAGGAAGCGGCCGACATGACCACCTACACGATTACGCTGCAGAACTGCGCCTTCTTCGCGCGCCACGGCGTGCATGACGAGGAGGAATTCCTCGGTCAGCGTTTCTTCGTCGATGCCGAGCTCGATGTCGTCGCCGGCGAGGCGCTGGAAAGCGATTCGATCAACGATACCGTCAACTACGGTGTCGCCTTCACCGTGATCGAGCAGATCGTTACGGGCAAACGGCGCTACCTGATCGAGGCACTGGCGCTCGATATCGCCAAGGGGCTCTGCGAGACATTCCCGCAAGTGCGGCGGGCGAAGATCACGGTGCGCAAGCCGAACGCGCCGGTGCCTGGCGTGCTCGATTTCGTGCAGGTGAGCGTTGAACATTTTGCCTGAGGCCGCATGGCAATCCGCCACACTCGGTCTCGGCGGCAATATCGGCGATCCCGTAAAGGCGATGGCGGCCGCGCTGCAGAGGCTGGACGGACGGGACGACTGTCGGGTTACGGCGGTCTCGCGGCTCTATCGCACGCCGCCCTGGGGCAAGACGGACCAATCCTTCTTCTTCAACGCCTGCGCTGCCGTCGAGACCAGGCTGGAGCCTGAGGCTTTGCTCGATGTCTGCCTGTCGATCGAACGGGAAATGAAACGTGAGCGCATCGAGCGCTGGGGGCCGCGCACGCTCGATATCGACGTGCTGACCTATGGCGATGTGATCCAGGACGCGCCGCGGCTGGAACTGCCGCATCCGCGCATGACCGATCGCGGTTTCGTGCTGATGCCGCTTGCCGATATCGCGCCGGGTCTGCTCGTCAGGGGCAGGGCGGTGAGTGAGTGGCTGTCGGATGCCGAGGTGACCGGAATCGAGGTCGCCGACGGTAGTCGCGACTGGTGGCTGAGCGCCCGAAGCAAGGGGACCTGAAACGCAAAACGGCGGGAAACCCGCCGCTTCAGGAAAATCCACTGTAGGGTTTGTCTACTCGATGGAACCGACGGCCATCTCGTCGACCTGGCGGGTCAGCGTCAGGCCGATGACCGGCACCATCTGGCTTTCGACCTTGACCGAAACGGTGACGTTCATCGTCTTGTCGTCGCGCACGCGGGCGATCATCGCGCCATTCAGCTTGGCGCGGTTGATGCCGACAACGACAGTATCCTCGGAGACGGCGCCGGAGACGACGTCAAGGCCCTTGCCGGCGGCGCCGTCGAGGAACTTGCCCTTGTAGGTCGAGCCCGACTGCGAGATGACGGCGGTCATCGGCTGCTTGAAGACGCCGACGCGGCAGGTGCCGTCGAGCTTGATGCCGGCGCTGCTGTCGCCGGTGGGCTCACCGATCAGGTTGCAGGTGAATTTCGTGCCCTTGTACTTGCCGGCGACGATTTCGCCAGGCCCCTTCCATGATCCGGCGACGGAATCGAAGAACGCCTTGTCACGGGTTGCAGCAGTGGCTGCCGGAGCGACATCGGCGACGGGAGACAATGCCGCGGCGGTCAACCCGCATACGATGAGAAACTTGCGCGAATACATGGATTTTCCTTGGCAAACACCACTCACGAACTGGCTGCAAGTTTTGCCGAAGAATGGTTAATCCTTCCTTTCAATTGTGCCGAAATGCGAGGCGGCGCACGGCTTTCGTGCGACGGCGATTTTAAACTCCCGTCACTAGATCCTTGAATCTGCTGAAATTTCTCTGGCATTACGCAAGGGGAGGCGAAAGCTGCGGAATCGCTGTTTCGTTCAAGGATTGTTGCCGCGCGGCGACATGGACGGGGTGAGATCGCCGATGAAATCACCGATTCCCGGTCGCTTCAGGGCGCGGAAGGCGAGCGGACGGCAGAGATCCATCGCGGCGATTCCAATGCGGGCGGTCATCAGGCCGTTGATGACGCCTTCGCCCAGTCGGGCTGAGAGCTTGGAGGCCAGTCCATGGCCGAGCACCTGCTGCACCAGGCTGTCGCCGACGGCGATCGAGCCGGTGACGGCCAGATGCGCCAGCACGTCGCGCAGCAGGCGGAACATGCCGAGCGTGCCGGGACGGCCGCCGTAAAGCTCGGCCATGGCGCGAATGAGGCGCACGGCTTCATAGAGCACGTAGAGCAGGTCGACCACGGCGCGCGGGCTGACGGCCGTGACGATCGAGACGCGCTTGGAGGCATTGACGATCAGGGCGCGGGCCTTGCGGTCGAGCGGAGCAAGCAGTTCGCGCTCGGCCAGCGCGATCAGATGCGGGGGATCGATGACCTCGCCCTCGGTCGCCTTCAGCGTCGCACGGCCCTTCGATGTCTCGGGATTTGCCGAGAGCAGCGCAGTCAGCTGGGCGACGACGGCGCGCGCCTTGGCCGGCCGAGTCTCGAGGATCGCCGCCTCGGCTTCGGCCTTGATCTTCTGGACGGCGGCAAGACGCATCATGCCGATGGTTTCGCGGATGACGAGGGCGAGTATGGCGAGAATGCCGACCGCCAGCACGGCAAGGGCCGCATAACCCAGCCAGTCGGCACGGGTGAATAGATCGCGGATCAGGCTATCGGTCCAGAGTCCGATGGCGAGCGACAGCAGGATGCCGAAGGCGCCGGCGGCGATCTTGCCGAAGGAGGTCCGACGTCTCGCCGGCGTTGCAACGGGGACCGCGCTCAGATCATTGTCGGGATTGAGGAAGGGATCGTCCTCGTCAGATGTCACGACGATATTTTCGGAGAAGCTTTCTGGCTTGCGCCGCTGCTCTCCCTGCCGGCCGTTGTCGCGCAGCTCAGCAGCCTCGTCCTCATAGCTGAAGGCGGCGGGTGCGCGGCGCGGCGGATCGGACGGTGGCTTGCTCATGCGAGACGGTCTCCGAACAGGAACTGCATGGCGCGGTCGAGGCGGATATGCGGCACCGACAGCTTGATACCGCCGCCGGTTTCCTCAAGGTGCGGCGGGCGGAACCTGACGACATTGACATCGGGCAGTTGCACACCGGTCTCGCCCGAGGCGATGCGGTCGAACAGGCTTTCCGGATCCTCCGGCAGGTCGCCGGGGAAGATGGCGGTCTTTCTCTGGCCGTCAAAGCGCTCGCCGGCAATGGTTTCGCCTTCCATCGGCGTGCCGACAATGACCGGCAGTTCATGGCCGTCACGCTTGACGGTCGCCTCGCGGGTGGCCCGCACGGAGGCAAGCGCCATGACGTCGATGCCGGCACCGGCCATGCCGATGCGGTCGATGGCGCGGTCCACCAGGCGGCGGGTCAGCGCGTCGAGCCGGTCGTGGCTTTCATGATGGAGATGATCGGCCTTGGTGGCGGCAACCAGTACGCGGTCGATGCGCCGCCCGAGCAGGGAGGAGAGCAGCGAATTGGTGCCGGGGCGGAAGCAGGCAAGCACATCGGTCAGCGCGCGCTCCAAATCCTGCACGGCTTCGGGGCCGCGGTTCATCGCCTGCAGCGCATCGACCAGGACGATCTGGCGGTCGAGACGGGCGAAATGCTCGCGGAAGAAGGGTTTGACGACGACGGATTTATAGGCCTCGTAGCGCCGCTCCATCATCGTCCAGAGCGCGCCGCGGCCGGGACGCCCGTCCGGCGGTAGAGCCAGCGGCGCAAAGGTCAATGCTGGCGAGCCGTCGAGATCGCCGGGCAGGAGCAGGCGGCCAGGCGGCAGGGTGGAAAGCGAGCGTTCGTCGGCTTTGCAGGCTTTGAGATAATCGGCAAAAGCCGTGGCGAGGTCGCGGGCGATCATCTCGTCGGCGCCGGCATGGATGTCAGTGGCGCGCGTCAGCGCCAGCCATGGGTGCGACAGCTCGGAGCGGACGCCGGTTTCGGCCAGCGCGATCGTTTCCTCGCTGAACGTGCGGTAATCCTTGCCGAGCAGCGGCAGGTCGAGCAGCCATTCGCCGGGATAATCGACGATATCGATCGACAGCCGGCCGGGCGAAAACAACCGGTTCCAGCCGCTGGCGCTCTGATAGTCCAGCGTGATGCGCAGCTCGGAGATGGCGCGGGTCGAATCTGGCCAGATACGGTCCTTCACCAGCGCACGGATATGGTCCTCGTACTGGAAGCGCGGCACGGCATCGTCGGGCTGCGGCTCCAGCCGTACCGCCGAGACGCGGCCTGATTGGACCGGTTCGAACAGCGGCAGGCGGCCGCCATGCAGGAGATTGTGGACGAGTGAGGAGATGAAGACCGTCTTGCCGGAGCGGGAAAGGCCGGTGACACCGAGCCGCACGGTCGGATTGACGAGGCCGCTCGCCCGGTCGGCGAGATTATCGAACGCGATGCGGGCGTCATCGGCAAAAGATGTCAGGCGTGGCGGCAAGGCGCGATTCCGGTTGGTGACTGCCCCGCAATATAGGGAGGGCGCGCCGCCCGCAAAAGAAGCGGCGCGAAAGTCTTCAGACGACCACGAAATCGGTGAGGCGCCAGGCGGTGGCCGAAGCATCGAAATCGAGCACGGCAAGGCCTGCCGTCGGAAAGCCGCCGGGAAGGGCGCTGACCATCGCATCGTGGCCGATCAGCGTCTCCAGCGCCTGCTCCATGGTCGGATTGTGGCCGACCAGCATGACGGCGGCCTCTTCCTGCGCATCGATGATCTCGAGATAGTTATCAACCGTGGCGTTATAGAGCGCATCGACATAACGAACCTCGAGCGTAAGGCCCATCGCCCGGTACACCGCATCGGCGGTACCGCGGCAGCGCAGCGCGGTCGAACTGATCAGAAGATCGGGACGGTAGCCTTTGTCGGCGGCCTTGTCGGCGATGATTTCGGCATCGCCGAAGCCATTTTCATTGAGCGGCCGGTCGAAATCGCGCTGTCCGGGTTCGGCCTGGGCGGCCTTGGCGTGGCGCAGGAGATAGATGCGGTTGGGCGGAGGCAGGGGTACGGTCATGGGCAAATCCAGGATCCAGCGGGCCTTTTCAGTAGCGGTTGCAATCGGCCGGCGTCAACCGTCAGCGCTGCTCCAGCTGCCCAAAACGCGGCTGATAACATGGCGTTTTGAAGGCGAAGCAAAAAACGCAGGCCGGAATAATGATGAGAAAATAGTCTGTTAGCCGAAAACTGTGACAGATTTAAAAATCTGTTTACCTGTCGTATTTGGCTTGAATCGCGGCTAGCGCTTGGGATATACACCCCGCCAGATGAGATGTTCTTCAGGAGAATCGCGTTGAGTGAGAAGATCGATCTTAGCAATTACGTTCCCTCGGAAGAGGAAGAGTTCATGAACGTAAACCAGCGTGCCTATTTCAGGGCCAAGCTGGTTGCATGGAGAAATGATATCCTTAGAGAAGCGCGTGAGACGCTCGACCATCTGGCCGAGGAAAGCGCAAACCATCCCGACCTCGCCGACCGGGCGTCGTCGGAAACAGACCGGGCGATCGAACTTCGCGCCCGTGACAGACAGCGAAAGCTGATTTCGAAGATCGACGCGGCACTGCAGCGCATCGAAGACGGCACCTACGGCTATTGCGAGGAAACCGGCGAACCGATCGGCCTCAAGCGCCTCGACGCCCGCCCGATCGCGACGCTGTCGATCGAGGCGCAGGAGCGTCACGAACGCCGCGAAAAAGTCTATCGCGACGAATGAGAGTTTTCATGCAGGCATGAGAGCAGAATAGGCGCCGCGATCTGATCGCGGCGCTTTTTTGTTTATCCATTGTCCCGCGTGTTGGAGAACAAGCCGCAAAGGCCCCGAGATTCGAGTCTTTGTGGCGGCGGGTTTTGACGACTACAGCGGATCTCCCGACGCCAGAGGCTTCCACGATTGCTCTCGGTCAGCTTCCATGGCGAGGTCAATCAACACCAAGGTGCCATTCCTGATCCGCCGCCGCATGACGTCTGCTCGATCAGGATCTGTCCGAACCATGCCTTCATCGTAAAGAGCCTGCAGCCGCGAGCGTGAAACCTTCAGCTCGGACGCCAGCAGGCGGTCAAGGCGTATGCTCGTTGGAAACGGGACCAACAGTTCGATTGTCAATCTCGTCCAATGTGCAGTTTCGCGCTGCATCTCCTTTGCGATTTCAAATTCGACAAATTCGTCCACACGCTGCGATCTGCGTCGGAGAGCATCGAGGTTGAAGGTTTCTGCCCTAATCCAATCCGGATCGTTGGACTGCAGCGCAGCAAGGACGGCAGGATCGATGTCGCGAACATTCCGGCGCTCGAGGATTGGCCGATTCCATGTCCTTTCACAGGTCAGGCATTTGTAGATAAGCCAAGCGTCAAGCTTGCGACCGTTGGCGTTAAGCCGGATCTTGCCGCTGGATTGGAAAGCTCTCAGGCCTCCGCATCCGCCGCATGCAATCCAAGGCTGGGGAGCTGTCTTGGGAATAATGGTCCATCGGACCCGAAGCGTATTGCACATACCGTCTTGGTCTTCCGTTCGGAAGTCCACCAAGATGGTGCTTGAGAAAACCCCTGCGGGCGCGGTGTGGCGATGTTGTGGGCGGCTGAAGAGCTGAGACAGCGGAGCTGCACATGGCACATTGTAACAATGCCAAACCGGTCTCTCGCCACCACCCGATGAACATGTTCATACGCCGTCAGCGTGTAGCTGCCCGGCAGTACGGGTGAAACTGGAGTGAGACCGGTATTTACTTAGGCAAAGTATGACCTCGATGCGCCAACGCTCTTCAACCGGAGCGATAACAAATTATCAGCACAAGATGGAGTCCCCTGATGCATCGGGAACTGAAAGTCGCCGCATTGCGGCTTTTATGCAACTTGGTGATGAAGGAAGGTCGGACGTACGTTTCCGCTCACCTGTCGCGCCCGATCACTTGTCGCGGTTGACGCTCATCTCGCCGAAGATACGGGCGACTTCTTTTTGCAGATCGGTATCGGCGCCGGTGATCGGGGCCATTTCCGGATCGCGGCGCGGCAGGTTTCCGGGTTGCGGCGCTCTGGGCCGGGGGTCCTGGTTTGCCGGCGCCGGCACGATGCGTTCGGCAGTCAGATTGTTCGACATTTCCTGTTCCAGCACCCGCTGGAAATCAAGACGGCTCGCTGCTGCAGACTGCGCAGCCGAAGCGTCTTCGGCGCTACCTGGTGCGGCGCGTGCGGCCGCCGGCATCTCCTGGACAGGCGGGGCGGAGACCTCGGGTTCGATGCGGTGCTGCGGCAGCACGCGCTGACGGGCGGCATCGAGGGTCTCGGCGGCACTTGAGGTATCGTGGAACGGTGCGGGCTGCGCCGCTGGAGGAGCGGCGGGACGCTCCGGCGGGCGTGGCTGGGGCTGGGCAGCACGCAGAGGATTGTCGAGTTCGGCCGACAGCGGAGCAGTCACCGGCTCTGCCGGAAGAGGGCTCGTGACCACCGGCGGTGCCACGGCCGGCTGGACAGGCGGTTGGGTCGACGGTTGGGTCAACGATTCTGGGCGCGGGCGCGGCTCTGGCAAACCCGGCGCAGCGAAAGAGGGTTCGGCGGCGGGCTCGACACGGGCTGCGACCGGTGGGCGCGGTGGCGAAACCGGTGGCGTTTCCCGTGGCATTTCCGGCCGCGCGACGGATATCGGCCGCTGTTCGACGGGTTGCGGGCGGCTGGCGCCGTCCGGCTGTTCGGCCGCTGCCGGCAGGATACGGCTTTCGATGACGATATCACTCGGGCCGCCGATCATGATCAGGTGCTCGACATCGTCGCGGCGCACCAGCACCAGCCGGCGACGGGCATCGACGGCTGCGGCATCCAGCACCTGCAGGCGGGGCTGGCGGTTGCGGCCGCCGCGCACGAAGGGTGAGGGCGCCCGGCTGCGGATCACCCAGAGCACGATGATGAGCAGGAGAAGCGCCAGACCGACGCCACCGGCGGCAAGCAGGAAACGGCTGCCATAAGCTCCGACAACATCATCCAACATAGTCACTCACTCCATTTCGCATTCGGCACATATTGACGACTTTTCCGTTCCTTAGGCAAGGGCAGCCAGTGCTGTCCAGTCACGGGAGAACGCGATTTCGTGTTCCGCTGCTAGGCACCCGGCGACCTTGCGCGCGGGTGGCAGCATTGGGCTTCTGGGGCAGATGGCGCTGTTGCCTGTGAATTCAAGCAGTCTTGCCGGCTAGCGGTGTTTTTGCCGACGCGGCAAATTGCTAAGAAGGAAAGAGTGCCTGATTCCTGCTTCGTGTTCGTGCTACGAAGCGGGAGGGCTTATGTGAGGAATATATGACGAAACCGCGTCAGGCCGACGACTATAACGCACCGCTTGTGGATCGTGGGGGGCGTTCTGGCACGGTCTTGCGCATTCTTCTGCTGGCGCTCGTGCTGATCGCGGCGGCGGGCGCCTTCGTCTTCTTCAAAAAGTCGCTCGACAACGAGGTCGTGCTTGGCGGTCTCGGCGTGCTTGCCATGGTCGGCATTTTCTTCCTGGTATCCTCGGTTATTGGCTTCATCGAGGTGATGCCGCAGCGCCAGTCCGACAGCCTGGCGCGCGCCTTCCTCAACAGCCATCCAGACGGTACGCTGATCACCGATGAAAAAGGCCGGATCATCTATGCCAATGCCGCCTATGGCGCGCTGACCGGCGCGCGCAAGGCGACCGAGGTGCAGACGCTGGAAACGCTGCTGTCGCGCCACCGCGAATCCAACGAGGCGCTCTACAGGCTGGTCAACGGCCTGCGCGAGGGCAAGGAAGGCCGGGAGGAATTTCGCCTGCTGCGCGCCGTCGGGCCTGGCAGCAACAGCTCCGGCGCGCATTGGTACCGGCTGAAGGCGCGGCTGCTGCAGCCGGAGGAGAACGGCGGCAAGCCACTGCAGATCTGGCAGATCACCGACATCACCACCGAGCGCGACGACCAGGAGCGCTTCTTCAAGGAATTGCAGAACGCAATCGATTATCTCGACCACGCGCCGGCCGGCTTCTTTTCCGCCGGCAGGAAGGGTGAGATCTTCTACCTGAATGCGACGCTTGCCGAATGGCTTGGCCTCGACCTCACCAAGTTCGTGCCGGGCTCGATGACGATCGGCGACGTTGTGGCGGGCGAGGGCCTGGCGCTGATCCAGTCGGTGCAGGCCGAACCGGGTCTGAAGAAGACCGTGACGCTCGATCTCGACCTGCGCAAGAGCAACGGCCAGAGCCTGCCGGTGCAGATCATCCATAGCGTCACCTCGATGCGCGACGGCGCACCCGGCGAAAGCCGGACGATCGTATTGGCGCGTGAAAAGAGCGATGCCGGCGGCCAGTCCGCTTCGGCCGCCGCCATGCGCTTCACGCGCTTCTTCAACAATACGCCGATGGCGATCGCCTCGGTCGACGGCAACGGGCGAATCTTGCGGACCAATGCGCCGTTCCTGAAGATGTTTTCCGGCGTCGTTTCGCGCGACGATCTCGAAAAGGCGCCGCATCTCGAAACCATCGTGCAGGAGAGCGACCGGCCACAGCTGGCCGCGGCGCTGGCGGCGGCCAAGGACCGGCAGGGCGACATCGCGCCCCTCGACACCCGCACGCCGACCGACGAGGCGCGCTATTTCCGCTTCTATGTCAATGCCGTTATCGACCAGAGCGACGAGGCGCCCGAGGAAGCGGCGATCGTCTATGCCGTCGAGGTGACCGAGCAGAAGGCACTGGAAGCGCAGATGGCGCAGACGCAGAAGATGAATGCTGTGGGCACGCTCGCCGGCGGCATCGCGCATGATTTCAACAACGTGCTGACGGCGATCCTGCTTTCCGCCGACCATCTGCTGCTGCAGGCGCGGCCGGCCGATGCCAGCTTTGCCGACCTGATAGAGATCAAGCGCAACGCCAACCGCGCCGCCGTGCTGGTGCGCCAGCTGCTCGCCTTCTCGCGCAAGCAGACGATGCGGCCCTCGGTGCTGAACCTCACCGATGTCGTCGGCGACCTGCGCATGCTGGTCGACCGGCTGCTTTCCGGCACCAATGTCAAGCTCGACGTGCAATATGGCCGCGACCTCTGGCCTGTCAAAACAGACCTTTCGCAATTCGAGCAGGTGCTGATCAATCTCTGCGTCAATGCGCGCGACGCAATGCCCGAAGGCGGCAAGCTGACATTGCGCACTCGCAATCTGACCGCCGCCGAGGTCTCGGCCTTCAACTATTCCTATATGCCGGCCGAGGACATGGTGCTTGTCGAAGTCGCCGATAATGGCACCGGTATCGCACCAGAGATCATGGACAAGATCTTCGAGCCGTTCTTCACCACCAAGGATGTCGGCAAGGGCACCGGTCTTGGCCTCGCCATGGTCTATGGCATCGTCAAACAGTCGGGCGGATATATCCAGCCGGAATCCGAAGTCGGCAAGGGCACGACCTTCCGCGTCTTCCTGCCGCGCCACATCCCGGAGCCGGCAGTGGCGGCAGAAGCGGGGTCGATCGACGGCGCCATCGCCGGGGCCGAAGTGGTGCCGCTGCCAGTTTCGCCGCAGCAGCCGGAAGACCTGACGGGATCGGCCGTCATCCTTCTCGTCGAAGACGAGGAGGCGGTACGCCGCGGCGGCAAGCGCATGCTGGAAACGCGCGGCTATACCGTGCATGAGGCGGGCTCGGGCGTCGAGGCGCTGAGCATCTTGGAAGAGCTCGACGGCAAGGTCGATATTGTCGTTTCCGACGTCGTCATGCCCGAAATGGACGGCCCGACGCTGCTGCGCGAACTGCGCAAGACCTATCCAGATATGAAATTCATCTTCGTCTCAGGTTATGCCGAAGATGCCTTTGCCCGCAATCTGCCGCCGGAGGCGAAATTCGGCTTCCTGCCGAAGCCTTTTTCGCTGAAGCAGCTCGCGGTCGTCGTCAAGGAGACGTTGGACGGGTGAGGGAGGTTTGACGGAGAGGTCGTGCCGTGTAGGCCCCCCCTCTGCCCTGCCGGGCATCTCCCCCACAGGTGGGGAGATCACAAGGGGCGAACGCTTCCCATCACATCAACGCTTCACCGAGTTGAAAGGGACATTTGTTCAGAAAGCCGGTGCTTCCAGCCGATCTCCCCACCCGTGGGGGAGATGCCCGGCAGGGCAGAGGGGGCTTGCTCGGCATAACCGGCAGCCCGTGGCTTTCATTCACCCAGCGCCACCGCGATTTCAGCGGCGAGCCGCGCGTTGTTTTCGACGAGCGCGATATTGGTCTTGAGGCTTTGGCCATCCGTCAGGTCGAAAATGGTCGACAGAAGATAGGGTGTGACCGCCTTGCCGGTGACTTCGTCGCGCTCGGCGCTGTCGAGCGCCCGCTCGATATAGATTTCCATCTCCTCGCGCGCGATCTCGTCGGCCTCGGGCACGGGGTTGGCGACGAGCATGCCGCCGTCGACGCCGAGCTGCTCGCGCACCGTCTGGAAATTGGCGATGGCGGCCGGACTGTTCAGCGACAGCGGGCTGCGAATGCCCGAGGAGCGCGACCAGAAGGCGGGGAATTCCTCGCTCTCATAGGTGACGACAGGCACGCCGCGGGTTTCCAGCACTTCCAGCGTCTTCGGAATGTCGAGGATCGCCTTGGCGCCGGCGCAGACGACGATGACGCCGGTGCGAGCGAGTTCCTCGAGATCGGCTGATATATCGAAGCTTTCCTCGGCGCCGCGATGCACGCCGCCGATGCCGCCTGTGGCAAAGACGCGGATGCCGGCGCGCGCCGCCGCAATCATCGTCGCCGCAACCGTGGTGGCGCCGGTGCGGCGCTCGGCGATGGCGAAGGCGAGATCGGCGCGCGACACCTTCATCACTTCGGTCGCCTTGGCGAGTTGCTCCAGCTCCGCGGCTTCAAGGCCGATATGCAGCGTGCCGTGAATGACGGCGATCGTTGCCGGCACCGCACCCTGTTCGCGAATGATCGCCTCGACGCTGCGGGCCATCTCGATATTGCCGGGATAGGGCATGCCGTGGGTGATGATCGTCGATTCCAGTGCCACCACCGGCGCGCCGCGCTGCTTGGCGCTGGCGACTTCCTTCGAATAGGCGATCGGCAGAAGAGGGGAGATGGGCTTGGTCATGGTCTTGTCCTGTGATCGACAGAGCATGATGCCGAAAAGTGCGAGCGGTTTTCGAACGACATCATGCTCAACTATTTAATTAGCCGCTTCAATGCAGAATTCTGACCTTGGGAACAAGGGCAAGCGCTTCATTCAGCAGATCGGGTGTCAGATTTTCGTTGACGGCATGCCGCGACTGCACCGTCAGCGTGGCAGCCGCGGTGCCGTGGCGAACGGCTTCTTCGAGCGGCAGGCCTGATATCAAGGCGGCGAGCGTGCCGGCCGCAAGTGAATCGCCGGCACCGGTGACATCGGCGACGGTCTCGGCGATCGGCGGCTGCAGCGTCACGGCGCGGCGACCCTCGCACAGTGCGACGAGCTCGCGCCGGCCGCGGGTGATGACGGCGTTCCTGATACCGATCTCGTTCAGCAAAGGCGGCCAGCCGGCGGCGTCTTCCGGCCGCTCACCGGCAAGGGCGGCCGCTTCAGCCTCATTCAGGAACAGGTAGTCGATATCGCCGATGCACGGTTTCAGCCTGACGACCTTGGCAGGCGAGATGGCGATTGCCGCAACGGGCTTGCCTAGAGAATGCGCCTTTGCGACGATCGCCGCGATCGTCTCTTCCGGCAGGTTGGCGTCGAAGAGGATGAAATCATGGGCGGCGAAGGCCTCCCGCACCCAGCGGATGGAGAGACGTCGCGGCACGAAGAAGCGGTAAAGATCCATGTCTGCAAGGGCGATCACCAGATTGCCGTCCTTTTCGATGATCGCCGTGTAGCTCGGCGTCTTGCGGTCGAGGAAGACGAAGGGCCGGTCGTCGATGCCGGCGAAATCGGCAGCTTCTCCGACCGTCTCGCCCATCGGATCGCCGCCGCGCGGTGAGATCATCGTCACCTGAAAACCGAGTCTTGCCAGGTTGCGCGCCGCATTGAAGCCACCACCGCCCGGCTCCTCGAACCAGGTGCCGGGATTGCTGGCGCCGGGCGCCGTCTCGCCGGAGATGCGGCCGCGCCGGTCGATATGGGCGCCGCCGAGAACAAGAATCTTTTTCTTCATCCGATCCGCTCTCCCGATGCCCGAAGGACGAATCGATACGGTGCGCCTAGCGGCGGTTGAGTCGGCACTTTTGGCTTAAGCCGTTGCTTTTCATCGATAAAACAAATACAGAACACGTGCCGTTTTACCTTTTTCTTTCAACTGTTTGGTCGCCTATTGCGAGAATGGAACAAATAGGGTACAAACTCGACATTGCTTGAGCGGCTTCAATAACCTAAAGGTGGATCGGATGTCTCAGAATTCATTGCGGCTGGTAGAGGACAAATCGGTGGACAAAAGCAAGGCGCTTGAAGCGGCACTCTCACAGATAGAGCGGTCGTTCGGCAAGGGCTCGATCATGAAACTCGGCTCCAACGAGAATGTTGTCGAGATCGAGACGATCTCGACCGGCTCGCTTGGCCTCGATATTGCACTCGGCGTCGGTGGCCTGCCGAGGGGCCGCATCATCGAAATCTACGGGCCGGAAAGCTCCGGTAAGACGACGCTTGCACTGCAGACGATTGCCGAAGCGCAGAAGAAGGGTGGCATCTGCGCCTTCGTCGATGCCGAACATGCGCTCGATCCCGTCTATGCCCGCAAGCTTGGCGTCGACCTGCAGAACCTTCTGATCTCGCAGCCCGATACCGGCGAGCAGGCGCTCGAAATCACCGATACGCTGGTGCGCTCCGGCGCCGTCGACGTTCTTGTCGTCGACTCGGTCGCTGCACTGACGCCGCGCGCCGAAATCGAAGGCGAGATGGGCGACAGCCTTCCCGGCCTGCAGGCGCGACTGATGAGCCAGGCGCTTCGCAAGCTCACCGCTTCGATCTCGAAGTCGAACACCATGGTGATCTTCATCAACCAGATCCGCATGAAGATCGGCGTSATGTTCGGCTCGCCGGAAACGACGACGGGCGGCAATGCGCTGAAATTCTACGCCTCCGTGCGCCTCGACATCCGCCGCATCGGCGCGGTCAAGGAGCGCGAAGAGGTGATCGGCAACCAGACCCGCGTCAAGGTCGTCAAGAACAAGATGGCGCCGCCCTTCAAGCAAGTCGAGTTCGACATCATGTATGGCGAGGGTGTTTCCAAGACCGGCGAACTGGTCGATCTCGGCGTCAAGGCCGGCATCGTCGAAAAGTCGGGCGCCTGGTTCTCCTATAACAGCCAGCGCCTCGGCCAGGGCCGCGAAAACGCCAAGACCTTCCTGCGCGACAATCCGGATCTCGCCCGCGAGATCGAACTGTCGCTGCGCCAGAATGCCGGCCTGATCGCCGACCGCTTCCTGCAGAACGGCGGACCGGACCCCGATGACGGCGATGGCGATGCCACTGCGGAAATGTAATTTTCGCGCCTAAACTCATCGGACAGTTCCAACCGGCCGCATTCCTGATGAGAATGCGGCCGGTTTTGTTTGTCTGCTGGACAGTGGCGGGGGTGAACGTTAAAAGCCGATGAATTTAAATTTACCTGCCTCCGGCAGCATTGAAGGGCATAGCATGAGCGGTGTGAACGATATCCGGTCGACCTTCCTCGACTATTTCAAGAAGAACGGCCACGAGATCGTTCCGTCGAGCCCGCTCGTGCCGCGCAACGACCCGACGCTGATGTTCACCAATGCCGGCATGGTGCAGTTCAAGAACGTCTTTACCGGCCTCGAAAAGCGCCCCTATTCGACGGCGACGTCTTCGCAGAAATGCGTGCGAGCCGGCGGCAAGCACAACGACCTCGACAATGTCGGCTATACTGCACGCCACCTGACCTTCTTCGAGATGCTCGGCAACTTCTCCTTCGGCGACTATTTCAAGGAGAATGCGATCGAGCTTGCATGGAAGCTCGTCACCGAAGGCTTCGACCTTCCGAAAAACCGCCTGCTGGTGACCGTCTATTCCGAGGACGAGGAAGCTGCGACGCTGTGGAAGAAGATCGCCGGCTTTTCCGACGACAAGATCATCCGCATCCCGACCTCCGACAATTTCTGGCAGATGGGCGATACCGGCCCCTGCGGCCCGTGCTCGGAAATCTTCATCGACCAGGGTGAGAATGTTTGGGGCGGCCCTCCGGGCTCCCCGGAGGAGGATGGCGACCGGTTCCTGGAATTCTGGAACCTTGTCTTCATGCAGTTCGAGCAGACCGAACCTGGCGTCCGCAACCCGCTGCCCCGCCCGTCGATCGATACCGGCATGGGGCTGGAGCGCATGGCCTGCATTCTGCAGGGCGTTCAGAGCGTGTTCGACACCGATCTCTTCCGCACACTGATCGGCACCATCGAGGAGACGATGGGCGTCAAGGCGGAAGGCAGCGCCAGCCACCGCGTCATCGCCGACCATCTGCGCTCCTCGGCCTTCCTGATCGCCGACGGCGTGCTTCCGTCGAATGAGGGCCGGGGTTATGTGCTGCGCCGCATCATGCGCCGCGCCATGCGCCATGCACAGCTGCTCGGCGCCAAGGAGCCGCTGATCTACAAGCTGCTGCCGACGCTGGTGCAGCAGATGGGCCGCGCCTATCCGGAACTGGTGCGCGCCGAGGCGCTGATCTCGGAAACGCTGAAGCTGGAGGAAAACCGCTTCCGCAAGACGCTGGAGCGCGGCCTGTCGCTTCTGTCGGACGCGACGACGGATCTTTCCAAGGGCGATATGCTGGATGGTGAGACCGCCTTCAAGCTCTACGACACCTACGGCTTCCCGCTCGATCTGACGCAGGATGCACTGCGTGCCCGTGAGATCGGTGTCGACATTTCCGGCTTCACCGATGCGATGCAGCGCCAGAAGGCCGAAGCCCGCTCGCACTGGGCCGGTTCCGGCGAGAAGGCGACGGAAACCGTCTGGTTCGAGCTTAGGGAAAAACACGGTGCAACCGAATTCCTGGGTTACGACACCGAAACGGCTGAAGGCGTCGTGCAGGCGATCGTCAAAGAGGGCGCGGTTTCGACCGAGGCCAAGGCCGGCGACAAGGTGCAGCTCGTCGTCAGCCAGACGCCGTTCTACGGCGAATCCGGCGGCCAGATGGGCGATACCGGCGTGATCTCGTCCGACCACGGCAAGATCGAGATTTCAGATACGCAGAAGAGGGGCGAAGGCCTGTTCGTGCATCAGGGTACTGTCGTCGACGGCGTRTTCAAGGACGGCGATGCGGTCGTGCTGACGGTCGATCACGCCCGCCGTTCGCGGCTGCGCGCCAACCATTCTGCGACCCACCTGCTGCACGAGGCGCTGCGCGAAGTGCTCGGCACCCATGTTGCCCAGAAGGGTTCGCTGGTCGCGCCCGAGCGCCTGCGCTTCGACGTTTCGCATCCGAAGCCGATGTCGGCCGAGGAACTGAAGATCGTCGAGGATATGGCAAACGAGATCGTGCTGCAGAATTCGCCGGTTACAACGCGGCTGATGAGCGTCGACGATGCGATCGCCGAAGGCGCGATGGCGCTGTTCGGTGAGAAATATGGCGATGAAGTCCGGGTCGTGGCTATGGGAGAGGGTGTGCGTGGTGCCAAGGCCGGCAAGCCCTATTCGATCGAACTCTGCGGCGGCACGCATGTCGGGGCCACCGGCCAGATCGGGCTGATCCGCGTTCTCGGCGAAAGCGCCGTCGGCGCCGGCGTTCGCCGTATCGAGGCCGTCACCGGTGAATCGGCGCGCGAATATCTGGCCGAACAGGATGAACGCGTGAAGACGCTTGCCGCCTCGCTGAAGGTGCAGCCGGGCGAAGTGCTGTCGCGTGTTGAAGCGCTGATGGATGAGCGCCGCAAGCTTGAAAAGGAACTGGCTGACGCCAAGCGCAAGCTCGCCATGGGCGGCGGGCAGGGCGGCTCGGCCGATGCCGTGCGCGAAGTTGCCGGCGTCAAGTTCCTCGGCAAGGCGATTTCGGGCGTCGATCCCAAGGATTTGAAGGGACTTGCCGATGACGGCAAGACCAGCATCGGGTCGGGCGTCGTTGCGCTGGTTGGCGTTTCCGACGACGGCAAGGCAAGTGCTGTCGTGGCGGTGACGCCGGACCTCGTGCAGCGCTACAGCGCCGTCGATCTCGTCCGCATCGCATCCGCCGCCCTCGGCGGCAAGGGCGGCGGCGGCCGCCCCGACATGGCGCAGGCCGGCGGCCCCGACGGCTCGAAGGCCGATGAAGCGATCGAGGCGGTTGCAGTGGCACTTGCCGGCTGAACTGCCGCCTGACAACAGTTTGAAATTCAAACCGGCTGCGAGATCATGGATTTCGCAGCCGGTTTTGTTTTCAGCGACCGTGGTCACTCGATGTTCAGCTTCGGCTGCAACGCCAGGCGGCAGGCGAGCCCGGTGAAGACCGTTGCCAGGACATATTGCGGCAACTTCGGGAAACGGCTCGCCGATTGGAGTCTCGAACGGATCGTGCTTCCGAGGAAAATCACGGCGCCGTTCACGACGAGGCCGATGCCGTTCAGGACGCTTGCAAGTATCAGCATCTGCATCGTCAGCGATCCGGCTGACGCATTCACGAATTGCAGAAAGAGCGCCATGACGAAGAGCGCCATCTTCGGATTGAGCAGATTGGTGGCAAGGCCCGCAAAGAAGATACGCCGGCCCGACAGCCGCTTCAGCGTCGATGCCGGCTGAAAGGCGGCGCCTTCCGAGCGGACCGTCTTGTAGGCGAGATAGAGAAGATAGCAACAGCCGGCCCAGCGCACCGTCTCATAGGCGGCCGGCACGGTCATGAAGAGCTGCGACAGCCCAAAGGCTGCGGCAATGGCGTGGCAATAGGTGCCGAGCGCGATGCCGGCATAGGTCAGGAAACCGGCAGCGCGTCCCTGGCTGATGCTGCGAGAGGCGATCAGCAGCATGTCGGGACCGGGCGTGGCGGTCAGCACCAGCGCTGCGGCGGCAAAGAGCATTAATGTTGAAAAATCCGGCATCTATCATTCCTTTTGAGTTCGAGCCGGAATTCCGGTCTACGCAGGATTCGCCGAAGGTTCAAGTCCGCAGGATTTGTCAAATCGGGTTATGGTTCTCTCAAGCCGATCGATTTGCACGAGGTTCGACATGAATGGCGAAACGGCATGGGCACTTTATGAAAACCGTCTGAGACGGGTTTCGGCCTATATTCACGACCACTTGGATGAGGAGCTGGATATGGAGCGCCTTGCCGAAATCGCCTGCATGTCGAGCTATCATTGGCACAGGATCTACCGGGCGATTTACGGCGAGACGCTGGCGGCCACCGTCAAGCGGCTCAGGCTGCATCACGCGGCGGGCGAGATCGTCGGCACGGAACTTGCCGTCAGTGAAATTGCGAAGCGATCAGGTTATCCCAATCTCCAATCCTTCAATCGTATCTTCAAGTCGGTCTACGGCATRCCGCCGGCCCGCTATCGGAGAGAGGGAAGCCACACAGCCTATGAGCCCTCACCCAACGGAAAGACCAAAGTCATGTTAGACGTTACCATACGTGAGATCGCGCCGATCGAGCTGATCGGCGTTGCCCATACCGGTTCCTACATGCAGATCGACAAGGCCTTCGAGACGCTGTTCGGCACGCTTTACGCCCGCGGCCTCGCCAAGCCCGACATGCGGATGATCGGCGTCTATCTCGACGATCCCGATATCGTGCCGGAGGAAAAGCTGCGCTCGATCGCCTGCGTCACCGGCGCTGCCGACGTGCCGGCCGATGCGCCGTTCGAGCGGCGCAAGATCGAGGGCGGCGATTATGCGGTGCTGCGCCACAAGGGGCCCTATGCCAATATGCCGAAGTCTTATCAGTGGCTCTTTGCCGAATGGCTGCCGAAATCCGGCCGGCAGCTGAAGGACAGGGTCATGTTCGAGGAATATCTCAACAATCCGCGCGAGGTTCCGCCGACCGAGCTTCTGACTGATATTCACATGCCGCTTGTCTAAAAGTCGTCGATTGAGGGCGCGGCGGATCTGCCGCGTCCCCGGACGGTCAAGCGACCGCGTCCTGGAATTTTCAAGCGGCCTGCATGGTCTTGATGGCTTCGTCATCAAGGGCGTTCGCCCGTTTGTAGGCCTCACGCTGGCTGATGCGGCCGACATAATCGAGGAAGGCCTGGCGTCTTTCGATGCCGCCGAATCCGATGCCCCAGCCGATATGGGAGCCGACATAGACGTCGGCGGCAGTGAAGCGCTCGCCGGCGACGTAGGTCGAAGCGGAGACGGCTTTCTCAAGCGTGTCCATGACGTCGCCGAAACCGCCGCAGCCGGCCATGCGCAGGCGGTCTTTCGGAATTTCGAAGCCGAGACCCTTCATCGTTACCGCCGATTCGAGCGGGCCGGCGGCAAAGAACATCCAGCGGTAATAGCGGGCGCGCTCCTCCGGCCTCGGCGCCAGGGCCTTTTCGGGGAAGGTCTCAGCGAGATAGGCGCAGATCGCCGCGCATTCGGTGACGATGGTATCGCCGTGGCGGATTGCCGGCACCTTGCCCATCGGATTGACCGCGAGATATTCCGGCGCCTTCATGGTTTCGCCGAAGGTAAGGAGTTCGGTGCGATAGGGCTGGCCGATCTCCTCCAGCATCCAGCGCGCGATGCGGCCGCGCGACATCGGGTTCGTATAGAATACCAGTTCTTCAGCCATGAGATCCTCCTCGTGTTCCCGTTATTTTGCGGCCTTGCCGTTCCCCGGAATCAATAGTGCGGCGGGGCCTTTGTGCAACCCCAGGCCTTTAAAGCGCCTTGCGGTACTGGATGAAACCCGAGCGCTCGGCGATCCTGTCGTAGAGCCGCCGCGCCGTTGCATTGGTTTCGTGCGTCATCCAATAGAGCCTGCCTGCGCCGTTGGCGCGGGCGAGGTCGGCGACGGCCTCGATCAATGCGGCACCGGTGCCGAGCCCGCGCTGGCTGTTGTCGACATAGAGATCCTGCAGGTAGCAGGTCCATTGCGGCAGCCAGCAGGAGCGGTGAAAGATGGCATGCACGATGCCGACAAGATGGCCGTCTTCATCGAACGCGCCGAGCGCATGCATCGGTTCGTCAGGATCGTGGAAGCGAGCCCAGGTGAGATCGGTGGTGTCCGGCGGGATGACCACTTCGTAGAAGCGCTGATAGGCCTCCCACAAGGGTTCCCAAGCGGCACGGTCCGAGGATTCGAGCGGTCGCAGGATGGCCGTCATCGGTTCATTCTCCCAAAATGAAAACGGCGGGGAAATCCCCGCCGCTTCGATGTTATCTCGGAAAGGCCGGCTTACGCCATGGCCTTCTGCAGGTTCTGGTCGATCTTGTCGAGGAAGGCAGTGGTCGAGAGCCACGGCTGGTCGGGGCCGATCAGCAGCGCCAGGTCCTTGGTCATGAAACCGGATTCGACGGTGTCGACGCAGACCTTTTCGAGCGTCGCGGCGAAGCGGGCAAGCTCGGCATTGTCGTCGAGCTTGGCGCGGTGCGCCAGGCCGCGGGTCCAGGCGAAGATCGAGGCGATCGAGTTCGTCGAGGTTTCCTGGCCCTTCTGGTGCTGGCGGTAGTGGCGGGTGACCGTGCCGTGAGCGGCTTCGGCTTCGACCGTCTTGCCGTCGGGCGTCAGCAGAACCGAGGTCATCAGGCCGAGCGAGCCGAAGCCTTGAGCGACGGTGTCGGACTGGACGTCGCCGTCATAGTTCTTGCAGGCCCAGACGTAGCCGCCCGACCACTTGAGCGCCGAGGCGACCATGTCGTCGATCAGGCGGTGTTCGTAAGTGATGCCGGCTTCCTTGAACTGATCCTTGAATTCGCTCTCGTAGACCTCCTCGAAGATGTCCTTGAAGCGGCCGTCATAGGCCTTGAGGATGGTGTTCTTGGTCGACAGATAGACCGGCCACTTGCGCATCAGGCCATACATCATCGAGGCGCGGGCGAATTCGCGGATCGATTCGTCGAGATTGTACATGGCCATGGCAACGCCGGCGCCCGGTGCGTTGAAGACTTCCTTCTCGATGACGGTGCCGTCTTCGCCGACAAACTTGATCGTCAGCTTGCCCTTGCCGGGGAACTTGAAATCGGTGGCGCGGTACTGGTCGCCGAAGGCGTGGCGGCCAACGACGATCGGCTTGGTCCAGCCGGGAACGAGGCGCGGCACATTCTTGCAGATGATCGGCTCRCGGAAGATSACGCCGCCSAGGATGTTGCGGATCGTGCCGTTCGGGCTCTTCCACATTTCCTTGAGGTTGAATTCCTTGACGCGGGCCTCATCCGGCGTAATCGTCGCGCATTTGATGCCGACGCCGTATTTCTTGATGGCGTTGGCGGCGTCGACGGTGACCTGGTCGTTGGTGGCGTCGCGGTTTTCGACGGAGAGGTCGAAATAGTCGATATCGAGGTCAAGATACGGATGGATCAGCTTATCCTTGATGAGCTGCCAGATGATGCGCGTCATTTCATCGCCGTCGAGATCGGCGACGGGATTGGCGACCTTGATCTTGTTCATGTATCTGCCTCGTTCGAGCTTCAATGGGGACCGGCGTCCCGGGTGGGTGATGTGATGAGGAGCGCTATAGCATTGTGATCAGGGAACGCAAAGCTGCAAGGGGCTCGACAATGCGTTTTTGCCGCCATTGCCAAGCGCCGGAAATTAGCTAGTGTCCGCCTCAACTGCCGCCCCCGGACATTCGACCATGAAGACAATCGCCGTTGTTATCGCAAGCCTTATCGCCTTTTCTGGTATCGGTCACGCCGCCGACTTCATTGCTCCGGTGAAGGAGATCATGGAGGCGACCAAGAGCAACTGGGCCGACAACAACAGCGACTGGACCGACATCTTCGATGCGAGCCGGCTCGACCGTCTTTACAGCCGCGATTTCGTCGCGAAATACCAGGCGGCGGCGCAGTTTCCCGCCGTCGACGACGACGGCATTTCGCCCTTCGACTACGACGTCATCGTCAACGGCCAGGATGCCTGCCCGCTGGAGGATCTGAGGATGGCGGCAGCGCCTGTGGTCGACGGCGTAGCCGAGGTGACCGTGCGCTTCAAAAAATCCGCCTGCTCGGACGCTCCTGACGGCAAGGACTATACGACCGTTCATTTCCTCGTGGTCGAAGAAGGCGGCAAACCCGTCATCGACGATATCGTCACCGAGAATATCGAGACGCAGGCCCGCGATTCCCTGAAGGCGACGATGGCGCTGATTGCCAAGGGCCAATAGGCGCGTAACATTCAAGAGCATCGGGATTCGAACTCGGGCGGTTTGATTTCCGCTCGTGCGGCGGTATCTGTTGATCCCTGGGCGGCATGAGGGGCTCTTGCATTTGTTTTCCGGTTTTCAGTTCCGCGACTGGCTGCTTGCCAACGATCCGGCGCTTTCGCGCSTGCGCATGGCTTCGCGGGTGACGCTGACGATCGTTTTCTCCTTTTTGGTCCTCCTCGCCATCCAGATGTTCATCGTGCCGTTGCCGACGGCGGCTTTCGGTCTTGGCATCGTCCTGTCGATCGAGGGTGGGGTGGCGGTTCGCGACAAGGGCAATACGCGACAACTGGTGACGCGGCTTTTCGGTTGCGTCGCAAGCCTCGGCGTCGTCGCCATCGCGGCGGGCCTCGAGGATCGCCGTTTTCTCTCCGATCTCGTCTTCCTGGTGGTGATCGCGCTCGCATCGGCGGGCCGCGTATTCGGGCCGCGCGGTTTTGCGATCGGCATGTTCGCCTTCACCTCCTATTTCATGGGGTCTTATTTCCGGCCTTCTCTTGCCGAGCTGCCTGATGTGGCGATCGGCCCCGTTGTTTCGGTGCTCTTCGGGCATCTGGTGAGAGCTGTGCTCCTGCCGGATGATTGGCGGCGCGACCTGCTGCGCTCGCTCGAAAGCGTGCGCGGCCGGATCAACCAGATCCTCTTCAAGCTCGCCGCCCTTGCCGGTGGCGCCGAGATCGGCGAAGCCGACAGGCAGGAGCTGCGTCAGCTGGAAGACCGGCTGAAGGAAGTGGTGCTGATGGCCGAAACCTTCATTCCACGCCCGGCCGGCGGGGTTTTCGATGCCACCGCCGATCCCGCCGCAGAACTGGCGATCCGGCTCTTCGATGCGCATCTCGCTGCTGAGAGCGCGATCGTGCTGAGCTTCCAGAGCCAGCCGCCCTTCGCACTCGTCCATGCGGTGATCGAGGCGGATGCAGCCGAACTTGCACCCTATAGCGCCATGGCGGAAGCCATCAGGGACGAGCCGCAAGGCGAAACCGTGCGGGCGCTTCTCTGGCTCGGCGAGGCGCGGCAGCAGCTAACGCAGGCGATCGGCGAGGGGCAGGCCTCCGGCTTTGCCGGCATCGATGCCGTCAAGGACACTGCGCAGTCTGAAAAGATCGACTTTTCCTTTGCCAATCCGCTGCTGCGGTCGGCGCTGCAGATCACGCTCGCCTCGGCGCTTGCCATGGGCTTCGGTCTGCTTCTGTCGCGCGAACGCTGGTTCTGGGCGGTGCTTGCCGCCTTCCTCGTCTTCACCAATACCAATTCGCGCGGCGACACGGCGATGAAGGCGCTGTCGCGCTCGCTCGGCACGGTGTTCGGGATCGCCATCGGCCTCCTGCTGGCGACGCTGATTTCGGGGCAGCTGGCGATCGCCATTCCGGTTGCGGCCGTATGCATTTTCCTCGCCTTCTATTTCCTGCAGGTTTCCTATGCGACGATGACCTTCTTCATCTCGATCGTGCTCTGCCTGGTCTACGGCATGACCGGGGTGCTGACGCTCGACCTGCTGCAGCTGCGCATCGGCGAGACCGTGATCGGCGCGGTGGCCGGAACGGCGGTCGCCTTCCTGGTCTTCCCGGCCCGCACGCGCGGCGCGCTCGATGCGGCACTTGCCCGCTGGTTCCAGGCGCTGGACGAGTTATTGAGCGCGATCGGCGAAGGCAAGAGCGGTTTTGCGCTGATTGCGCTGTCGCAGAAGATCGATGCCTGCTACCGCGACGTGACGGTGGCCGCCAAGCCGCTCGGCTCGTCCTGGTCGGTGGTGACGCGTCCGGGCCAGATCCGCCAGACGCTGGCGATCTTCCTCTCCTGCACCTACTGGGCGCGCACCTTGGCGAAGAGTTCCACAGCGCCGGTCGAAGCCGACGAGCTGAAGAGGCTGATCGCGGCGGATCTGGCGCTGATGAAGGATGCGGCCGCGCAAGGCTCGACCTGTTTCTTCATCGAGCGCAAGGCGTCGCGGACGACAGGACGGCATCTGCCGCTGTCGCGCGAGGGCGCCAGACTGGGGCTCGAAATGATCGGTTCAGCGCTGGAAAGGCTCTATCCGCAGGCTGATGTCTTGCCGTTTGCACCGGGCGAGGTTATTGCGCGCTCGAAACAGGGATAAGGTCATGGCAGGCACGAACAGCGAGCGTCAACTTCTGGCCGAAGGGCCGGCCATCATTCTGGTCGAGCCGCAGATGGGTGAGAATATCGGCATGGTGGCGCGTGCCATGGCGAATTTCGGCCTTGCTGAACTGCGCCTCGTCAATCCGCGCGATGGCTGGCCGAACGAGAAAGCCCTGGCGACCGCCTCCAAGGCCGATCACGTCATCGAGGCGACCAAGGTCTACGATACGCTGGAACAGGCGGTCGCCGATCTTAATTTCGTCTACGCGACGACGGCGCGCGAGCGCGACGGTTATAAGCCGGTGCGTTCGCCCGTCATTGCCGCCGAAACGCTTCGGGCGAGGTTTCGCGCCGGCGAGGGCACCGGCATCCTCTTCGGGCGCGAGCGCTGGGGGCTGACCAACGAGGAGGTGGCGCTTGCCGACGAGATCGTCACCTTTCCCGTCAATCCGGCCTTTGCTTCGCTGAACATCGCCCAGGCCGTGCTGCTGATGTCCTATGAGTGGATGAAATCAGGCATGGAGGATCTCGGCGCCGTGCCCTTCCAGGCGATGGGGCAGACGCCCTCGACCAAGGAACAGCTGTTCGGCCTGTTCGACCAGTTGGAGGAGGCGCTCGATGCGCGCGGTTATTTCCACCCTGCCGGGAAAAAGCCAAAAATGGTCGACAATCTGCGCRCTGTCTTATCCCGCCGAGCCTTCACGGAGCAGGAAATCAGCGTGCTGCGCGGCGTCATCTCCTCCCTCGACCGCTTCTCGCGCAAGAGCCCGCGCGGCGGCCGGTTCCCGACAGCGGCCAAGGAAACACCGCCAGATGACAGCGCCGACGCATGAGCTGAAACCCGTCCTCGTCTTCGATTCCGGCATTGGCGGGCTGACCGTCTTGCGCGAGGCGCGCGTGTTAATGCCGGAACGCGGCTTCATCTATGTCGCTGACGATGCCGGCTTTCCCTATGGCGGCTGGGAGGAACAGGCGCTGAAGGAGCGGGTGATCGGCCTCTTCGGCCGGCTGCTCGAAGAGCACGACCCGGAAGTCTGCGTCATCGCCTGCAACACGGCCTTCACGCTCGTCGGTGCGGATCTGCGCGCCGCCTTCCCGCAGATGACCTTCGTCGGCACGGTGCCGGCCATCAAGCCTGCCGCCGAGCGTACGCGCTCCGGCCTCGTTTCGGTGCTTGCCACCCCCGGTACGGTCAAGCGCGCCTATACGCGCGATCTCATCCAGTCCTTTGCGCAGCAATGTCATGTGCGGCTCGTCGGCTCGGAAAACCTGGCGCGCATGGCGGAGGCCTATATCCGGGGTGACGTGGTTTCCGATGAGGCGGTGCTGACCGAGATCGATCAATGTTTCGTCGAGAAGGACGGACAAAAGACCGATATCGTCGTGCTCGCCTGTACGCATTATCCCTTCATGGCCAATCTATTTCGCAGACTGGCGCCTTGGCCGGTGGACTGGCTGGATCCGGCAGAAGCCATTGCCCGGCGGGCGCGCACACTCGTTCCGCAGATCGCTGATGCCGTTCACCCCGATAATTTCGACTTTGCCGTCTTTACATCCGGCAATCCCGATTTTGCGACGCGCCGACTGATGCAGGGTTTCGGTCTCAGCACGCGATAAGGCACTGCGCGCTTTATTTCACCGGCGTCATCGCGCAACATCTCTGTGGGGAATCGCGGGCGGGTGTTTGCCGCTCAAGACATAAAGGGATGCGCCGTGCCGCTGCAAAGACTTGTCATGCTGATCTTCTTTCTACAGCCGATAGCCTTTGGCGCCTGGTTGCCGCGCATTCCTGATATCCAGGCGAAGCTTGAACTCGGCACCGCCGATCTCGCCGTCGCACTTCTGGGATTGCCGATCGGCACGCTGATCACCCTGCCGTTTGCCGGCCGCCTCGTCTCGCGCATCGGCGGGCGCATGGCGATCATCTATGGTTTCATCTTCTTTCTTGCCGTGGTTTCGCTTCCAGCCTTCGCGCCCAGCGTCATGCTGCTATTCTTCGCCTTGATTGTCGTTGGGGTCGCGCTTTCGACGGTGGAACTCGGCATGAATGTCGAGGCCGATGTGACGGAGAAGGCGACGGGGCTGATCATCATGAGCCGCTGCCACGGTTTCTGGAGCTTCGGCATCATGGCCGGCAGCCTGATCGGCGTTGGTGCCATAGCCATCGGGCTTTCGCCGCACTGGTCGATCCTGATCACGGCGATCGTCATCCTGCCGGCTGCGCTGATTGCCAGCCTGCGCCTGCCGAAATTGCCGGAAAGTCACCATGCGGAGAATTCGCAGGCAATGACCGGCTTCAAGCTGCCCAGTCTTGCTCTACTCGGGATCTGCGCCTTCGTCTTCGGCGTGACGATGACCGAAGGTGCGATCGCCGATTGGTCGGCGGTCTATCTCCGCGATGTCATGAATGCAGAAGGCGCGCAAACCGGCCTCGGTTATTCAGTTTTCGCTTTCATGGTTGCGGCGGGGCGCTTCAGCGGTGATTACACGAAAGGCCGTTTCGGCGCGGTTGCCATTGCCCGTGGCTGCGGCATCGCCTCGCTTGCCGGCATGCTCGTCGTTCTCCTTGCACCGGCGACGCCGCTTGCGCTACTCGGCTTTGCCGCAGTCGGTGTCGGCGTCTCGGTCGGGTTTCCGCTTGCGGTGACGGCCGTCGCTTCGCTGACTGACCGCCCGCCCGCTTCAAGCGTTGCGACGCTCTCCTTCGCAGCCCTGACCGGCTTTCTCATCGGGCCGCCGATCATCGGCTTTCTCGGCGAACTCCTGGGCTTGCGCGCGGGGCTTGCGGTCTTGCTGGTACCGCTTTTCGTCAGCCTGCTCTGCACACGTTTGCTGATTCCGACGCAGAAGGACATGGCGGGCGACCTCGTCGAGCGCGAGGCAGTGTGAAGCCTTATTTCCCTGGAGCGCCGTGCATCCATTTGGACGCACGGCGCTCTATCTTTTTGAATGTAGGCATTAGGCTTTCCGAAAATTGATTCCGATATTCAGGCCGATGCTGTAGGGCTGGCTTTCCCTGTGGGTTCTTGAAGGTTTGACGACAACAGTGCCTGCGAATCTGCTAGAGACGGGCCGGGAATTTGTAAGGGGAATGGGACGTGCAGGTTGGCATCGATATGGGATTGGCGTCCGGCAGCCCGGCGACGCTCGATATCGAGGAGCTGCTGGCGACCCGTCTGCTCGTGCAGGGCAATTCCGGATCGGGCAAGTCGCATCTGCTGCGCCGGCTGCTCGAGCAATCGGCGCAATGGGTGCAACAGGTCATCATCGATCCAGAGGGTGATTTCGTCACGCTCAGCGACAGGTTCGGCCATGTCGTGGTCGACGGTGAGCGGACCGAGGCGGAGCTTGCCGGCATCGCCAACCGCATTCGTCAGCATCGCGTTTCCTGCGTGCTGACGCTCGAAGGCCTCGATCTCGAAGACCAGATGCGCGCCGCCGCCGCCTTCCTCAACGGCATGTTCGATGCCGATCGCGAATACTGGTATCCGGTTCTCGTCGTGGTCGACGAGGCGCAGATGTTTGCGCCGTCGGTCGGCGGCGACGTCTCGGAAGATGCGCGCAAGATGTCGCTCGGCGCGATGACCAACCTGATGTGCCGCGGGCGCAAGCGCGGGCTTGCCGGCGTGATCGCGACGCAGCGGCTTGCCAAGCTCGCCAAGAACGTCGCCGCCGAGGCCTCGAACTTCCTGATGGGCCGCACCTTTCTCGATATCGACATGGCGCGCGCTGCCGACCTGCTCGGCATGGACCGGCGCCAGGCCGAGATGTTCCGCGACCTGAAGCGCGGCAATTTCGTCGCTCTCGGACCGGCGCTTTCGCGCCGGCCGCTGCCGATCCAGATCGGCGCGGTGGAGACCTCGGCGCGTTCTTCCAGCCCGAAGCTGATGCCGCTGCCGGATGCGCCTCAGGATGTCGAGGATCTGATCTTCACGCCCGATCCGGAGGAATTCCAGCGGCCGCTGGTGCGCCGCGCCCCTCCGGCGCCGCGGCCGACGACCGATATTCTGGCCGAACTCTCGCGCTCGACGCCGGCGGCATCGGCGGTACCTGCTGAGGCGAGGGCGAGCCAGGTGGAAGTCTCCGCCGAGGAGCGGGAGGAGCGCCTTGCCGGCGTGCTTGCCGAAATCCTCGACGATCCCACTTCCGCCTTCCGTACCGATTCGGTGCTCTACCAGGATTTTCTGGTAAGACTGCGCATGCGCCGGGTGCCGGGACCGCCGATCGCGCTGCCGGATTTCCGCCGGCGCGTGGCGATCTCGCGCTCCGGCGTCGATGCGGCAACGGCCGCGACCGATGCCTGGGCGACAGCGCTGTCGCTGTCTTCAACTGTCACCGACGACCTGCAGGGCGTTTTCCTGATGCTCGCCAAGGCTGCCGTCTGCGGCGAGCCGTGCCCGTCGGACGCCCGCATAGCCCGCGCCTACGGCACCCATTCCGCCCGCCGCGCGCGGCGTCTGCTCGGCTATTTCGAGGAGCAGGGCATCGTCGTCGTGCACGCCGATTTTTCCGGCAAGCGGATCGTCGCTTTCCCGGACATGGACTGCCAGACGGTGCCGGGCGACGCCAACGCACCTGATGCTGGCGGGGACCAAGCGCTGGCGGCGGAATAGTGGCGCTTTCGGGGTTTGCCGCTGTTGACATTTTCATGACGGCCCTCTAAAGACCGCCGCAAGCACCGGGCAGCAATGTCCGGTGTTTCATTTGACATGTCCCGTGGATCGTTCCTGTTCGCTAACCGGAACATCCTGTCAGATCTCGGCAGAGATCAGAGGAGGGCGTGTTTCCTTCGTGCGGTTTGGTAACAAACCGTCTTAAACCTTTGAAAGGAAATACGATGAGCAAGCGCGAATCGTCCAAGTACAAAATTGACCGCCGTATGGGCGAAAACATCTGGGGCCGTCCGAAGTCCCCGGTGAACCGCCGCGAATACGGCCCGGGCCAGCACGGCCAGCGCCGCAAGGGCAAGCTTTCGGACTTCGGTGTTCAGCTGCGCGCCAAGCAGAAGCTCAAGGGCTACTATGGTGATCTGCGCGAAAAGCAGTTCCGCGCGATCTTCGCCGAAGCCGACCGCCGCAAGGGCGACACCTCTGAAAACCTGATCGGCCTGCTGGAATCGCGCCTCGACGCGATCGTCTATCGCGCCAAGTTTGTTCCGACGGTCTTTGCTGCCCGTCAGTTCGTCAACCATGGCCACGTCACTGTCAACGGTGTGCGCGTCAACATCGGTTCTTACCGTTGCAAGGCTGGCGACGTCATCGAGGTTCGCGAAAAGTCGAAGCAGCTGGTGATCGTTCTGGAAGCCGTCAGCCTCGCCGAGCGCGACGTTCCCGACTACATCGAAGTCGATCACCACAAGATGGTTGCAACTTTCGGCCGCGTTCCGACCCTCAGCGACGTTCCGTTCCCGGTCGTCATGGAACCGCATCTGGTCGTCGAATTCTACTCGCGTTAATGCATTCGTCTCGCAGTCGAAACCGATTGCGAGACAACAGCATGCGCCGGTATACGGAAAGCCGCTCTTTCGAGCGGCTTTTTTGCGATCTGGAGAGAAGCAATGGCAGATTTGCAGGCGACCCTCGATAGCATCTACGCCGATATCCAGCCGCGGATCGGCGAGGGCAAGGTCGCGGATTATATTCCCGAGCTCGCCAAGGTCGACCCGAAGCAGTTCGGCATGGCGATCGTCACCGTCGATGGGAAAGTCTATCGTGTCGGTGATGCAGATACCGCCTTCTCGATTCAGAGCATATCGAAGGTCTTCATGCTGACGCTGGCGCTCGGCAAGGTCGGCGAGGGGCTGTGGAAGCGCGTCGGGCGCGAACCCTCGGGATCGGCTTTCAACTCAATCGTCCAGCTCGAGCACGAAAGCGGCATCCCCCGCAATCCCTTCATCAATGCCGGCGCGATCGCCGTCAGCGACGTCGTCATGGCCGGCCATGCGCCGCGCGAGGCAATCGGCGAGCTGCTGCGCTTCGTGCGCTATCTGGCCGATGACGAGTCGATCACCATCGACGACAAGGTGGCGCGCTCGGAAACGCAGACGGGATATCGCAATTTCGCGCTTGCCAACTTCATGCGCGCCTACCGCAATCTCGACCATCCCGTCGACCACGTGCTCGGCGTTTATTTCCATCAATGCGCCTTGTCGATGAGCTGCGAGCAGCTGGCCCGCGCCGGGCTGTTCCTGGCGGCGCGCGGCAGCAATCCGACGACCGGCCATTCGGTGGTCTCGCCGAAGCGGGCGCGGCGCATCAATGCGCTGATGCTGACCTGCGGCCATTACGACGGCTCGGGCGACTTTGCCTATCATGTCGGCCTGCCCGGCAAGAGCGGCGTCGGCGGCGGCATCTTCGCCGTGGCGCCGGGCATTGCCTCGATCGCGGTGTGGTCGCCGGGGCTGAACAAGGTCGGCAATTCACAACTCGGCGCTGCGGCATTGGAGATGCTTGCAGCGCGTACCGGCTGGTCAGTTTTCGGCGATTGACGCTGTGTTGCCAGGCGGGTTTCTGCTAGAGCAAATGTGGAATTTCTGTAGGACGAAGCAATGAATATCGCAGCCAACATCGCCGATGATTTGGAAACCGGCGAAGCCGACACCAGCGGCCATGCGCTGTTTGCCGATGCGCCGCGTTCCGTCTCCTTCAACAAGCTGCGCAAACGCCTGCTCCGGCAGGTGCGCCAGGCCTTCGACGATTTCGACATGCTGAAGGGCCAGAAGCGCTGGCTGGTCGGCCTTTCCGGTGGCAAGGATTCTTACGGGCTGCTGGCGCTGCTGCTCGATCTCAAATGGCGCGGCCTGCTGCCGGTCGAACTCATCGCCTGCAATCTCGATCAGGGACAGCCGAATTTTCCGAAGCACGTGCTGCCGGATTATCTCACCAAGATCGGCGTCCGCCACCGGATCGAATATCGCGACACCTATTCGATCGTGAAGGAGAAAGTGCCCGAAGGCGCCACCTATTGTTCGCTCTGTTCGCGGCTCCGGCGCGGCAATCTCTACCGCGTCGCGCGGGAAGAGGGTTGCGATGCGCTGGTGCTCGGTCATCACCGCGAGGACATTCTCGAAACCTTCTTCATGAATTTCTTCCACGGCGGCCGGCTCGCCTCGATGCCGGCGAAGCTTCTGAATGACGAGGGCGATCTGATGGTGCTTCGGCCGCTCGCCTATGCTGCTGAGGACGACCTCGCGAAGTTTGCTGTCGCCATGCAGTTTCCGATCATCCCATGCGATCTCTGCGGCTCGCAGGACGGGCTGCAGCGCAATGCGATGAAGGACATGCTCGCCGATATCGAGCGGCGGATGCCGGGCCGCAAGGATACAATGCTGCGGGCGCTTTCGCATGTGAACCCGTCGCATCTGCTCGACCCGAAACTCTTCGACTTTTCCACCCTTGGTGTCACCGATCCTTCATGAAAGGCCGGCTATGCAGRCTGGCTATTGAATGAAGGCAGGATTTCGCATGATTATTTCAGACCAGGATATTCTCTTTCTCGGCGATTGCGTCCGGGAGACGGCGCGCGCCGAAATCATGCCGCGTTTCCGCAATCTCGGCGCTGCCGATGTTTCGGAGAAGACTTCGGCAATCGATCTGGTGACGCAGGCTGACCTGCTTGCCGAACACCGGATCACCGCGGCGCTGAGAGAGCGCTTTCCCGCAGCACTCGTCGTCGGCGAGGAGGCTTATGACGCCGACCGGTCCGTCGTGCCGGCACTTGCCGATGCCGAGCTCGCCTTCGTCATCGACCCTGTCGACGGGACGTTCAATTTCGCCGCCGGGCTTCCTGTCTTCGGGACCATGTTGGCGGTGACCGTCAGGGGCGAAACGGTCGCCGGCATCATTCACGATCCCGTTCTCGGCGACACAGTGACCGCGATCAGGGGGGCCGGCGCCTTTCTGACGCGTCGGGACGGGCAGTCGACAAAGCTGAAGGTCGCCGAGCCTGCTAGCCTGAACCAGATGGTCGGTGGCCTGTCATGGAGCCACATGGACGAACCGGATCGCGCGCGTATCTGCGCCAACATGGCGAAGATCCGGATGACCTTCGCCTTCAACTGCTCAGCCTACGAATATTGGATGGTCGCTTCCGGCAAGATGCATTTCATCGGCCATGCGAAGCTGATGCCCTGGGATCACCTAGCCGGCGTACTCGCGCATCAGGAGGCCGGCGGTCATACGGCGAAATTCGACGGCACGCCCTATCGTCCCGGCGAGACGACGGGTGGCATCATCTCTGCGCCCGACCGGGAGAGCTGGCAGCTCATCCGGCGCGAGATCGTCGGCATCTGATTCAAGCTTCTCCTGAGAGACCTAAGCGTGAGGATTTGATATGACTTCGACTGTCGACGTGACCGTTCTTGCCGATCTGCTGCGCCGCGCGGCGAAGGCGGAGATCCTGCCGCGCTTCCGCCGGCTTGGTCAGGACGACGTGCGCRCCAAGAGCGAGGCCACCGATCTCGTCACCGAGGCCGATGAGCAGGCCGAGCGGATGATCAAGGTGGAAGCTGCGCAACTCTGGCCGAGCGCACTGTTCCTCGGCGAAGAATCGGTCGCGGCCGATCCTGATTTGCTCGGCAGGCTCGAACATGCCGATCTCGCGATCGTCGTCGATCCGGTCGACGGCACCTTCAATTTCGCCGCCGGCATTCCGGCCTTCGGCGTCATGGCGTCCGTTATCTCCGGCGGCGAGACGATTGCCGGTATCATCTACGATCCGATGGGCGACGACTGGGTGATGGCGGAAAAGGGCGGTGGTGCCTGGCTGCGGCGGCCGGAGGGTGGCGCAGAGCGGCTCTCGGTCGCAGCGCCCGTGGGCCTGGAGCATATGGTCGGCATGGCCTCGACCGGCTACCTGCCGAAGGAGAAGCGCGCCGAAGTGCTCGGCAATCTCGCAAAGGTGCGCTTCCTCACCAATTACCGCTGTGCAGCCCACGAATACCGCACCTTTGCCGGCGGCCATGTGCATTATCTCATGTACAACAAGCTGATGCCCTGGGATCACCTTGCCGGCACCCTGATTTCGCAGGAGGCAGGCGCCTATGCGGCGCGCTTCGACGGCTCGGCCTACCTGCCGCATCATCTCGATGGCGGGCTGCTGATTACCCCCGACAAGGCCTCCTGGGAGGTGCTGCGGCGTGAGGTGTTCACAGTCTGAACAACCGCTCGACCTGCCGCATATTACTGGTAGAGCTTTTCCATGAGAAAGTTTTCCAGGCCTTGCCCACGTTTCTCGACGATTTGCTTCGTTATGACGCGGAACCCTTTGCGCTCAAAAAACGGTCGGGCCGTTCGGCTGGCTTCGGTATAAATTCGGCTAAACCCCAGTTTCAGAGCTTCGCCTTCGACCCTGCTTAACAGGTGGCTTGTTATTCCAAGCCCCTGAAATTCGGGGTGCACAAACATCATGTCCAGGCACCCGCCGCCGGTCAGGTCGGAAAACCCGACAGGCTGCCCGTCAAATTCTGCGATCCAGGCAGGCCTGCTTATCCTTCGCTCTGCCCATAGTCCGCGATCTTCCACCTTTGCCCAAGCCTGGATCTGAGCGGGTGAGTAGTCTTTCGACGCGACCTCTCGTATGGCGCGCAGAAAAATTTCAATCGTCGCGTTCACGTCGCCTGGCGCGTAAGGCCTGATCAGAATTCGGTCGTCCATCGAGGGTGCCTTTCGCGCACTGCCGCACCAATTCGATGGATTGAACCATCGATCAAATCACTGCAGCGCTCACGCTATAGCATCTCAAGAATATGTTCCCATGCGAGTCGTCCCAATTGGGCGTCGGCCTCGTCACTTCCACCATGAGCGCGCAGCGATGATCGGGGAGTGGTTTCGCCGGGCAGCAGAATGCGATGGCCCGCATCTTCTCCCAACACAAGCTGTGTGGACAAACCAAAACCTGCGCGTCTCCGAACAAGTGATGCGGCAAATTTGTCTGATGGCCAGAGCGCGTCATCGCATCCTGCTACAAGCAGAATTTCGGCATTCGTTCTCTCCAAAGGGATAGCCGCTGCGTCGATCTCAGACTCGTGTACCTGAAGGCATCGTTCGAACAGGCCCCGATAGGCGACCAGCTCGTCTCTGTATTCTCGCACCCATTCTGGGTCCGACGAAACAAAGGGAAGCGGTGTGCCTCGCAATGTCCACGACGAGCGTTCCGGCCAGCTAATGCCATCAAGCCCTGGACCAATATTTCCCCAGACGACTGACGAAGGGCTCAGCGCGACGACCGCGCTGATGCGCGGATCGTATACGGCCGTGAGCAGCGCAGCTTCGGCGCCTTTCGATGTCCCCACCAGGACGATGCGTTTACAACCGAGTTTGATCAAGTAATCAGTGGCAGCGAAGAAGGTTTCCAGCGGCACCTCGCAAATGCCTGGCACCTGACCGTCGCCGCTGAACCAGCGAAGAGCGATTGCAGTTGTGCATTGGCTCGCAAACAACCTGGCGCGGGCCACATCGACCCGGCCACTGGAGCCGCCGAGTACCACAACGCCAGTGCCGGTATCTGGTTTGACTTGAAATATCTCACCCTGCAATGGCAGGGGGAGACGTTGATATTCTGGATCCAAAACCAGGCTCCTTCTTCCAGGGGGCATCCAGATTTAGGAACGTGCCGAGTTTGTCATCTAATGCAATGCCGCCGGGGACCAATCGCTCCGGCAGATTTCCCATTTCAGAAGTGAGCAGCACCCGGATCGAGCTGCGGGTTGTCGCCGGGGTGGGTGAAGAGCTTGCCGTTTTCGGCCCAAAGGGTGGCTGCGATGGTCACCGCGCCGAAGAGCGCGAAGCCGCCGAAGAGCGGCTGCACCGTGCCGTTGAACATCTGGCCGACCAGGCCGCCGAGGATGGCGCCGGCCGTCGTCGAGACGAAGYCGGTGATGGCGGTGGCCGTGCCGGCGAGATTGCCCATCGGCTCGAGGCTGATGGCGGTGAAATTGGTGGCGATCAGGGCAAACATCATCAGCACGACGGTGAAGATGCCGTAGGCGATGGCGAAATCCGGCTTGCCGGCCAGCGAATGGAAAAAGCCGATAGCCGACAGCGCCGTGAAGATCAGCAGGGCGGCGTGCGAGATGCGGCGCATACCGAATTTGCGCACGAAGAAGCCGTTGGCGAAATTGGCGACGGCGATGCCGCCGGCGGTTGCCGCAAAGGCGATCGGCAGCCAGTCGCCAAGGCCATAGACCTCGCCGAACACCTGCTGCACCGAGATCACATAAGCGCTGATGACGCCGGTGAACATGGTGAGGCCGATCATATAGCCGCAGGTGATGCGGTTTGTGAGCACGGTCCTGAAGCCATCGACGACAGAGCCGACCGACAGCGGCAGCCGCTCTTCCGGCGGCAACGATTCCTTCAGCCGCAGGAGAGCCCAGACGAACAGGATGGTGGCGATGATGCCGAGCAGGATGAAGATCCAGTGCCAGTTGGCATAAAGGATGATGAGTTGGCCGACGGAGGGGGCAACGATCGGCACGATCATGAAGACGATCATCACATAGGACATGACACGGGCCATTTCGCGGCCACCGAAGCAGTCGCGTACCATGGCCATGGTCGTTATGCGCACAGCAGCACCGCCCACACCCTGAACGAAGCGCATGACGAGCAGCATTTCGAAGCTGCCGGTTGCTGCGGCGGCAAACATTCCGACAACGTAGCAGGCGAGGCCGCCGAGCAGGATGTTGCGGCGGCCGAACGTATCCGAAAGGCTGCCGAAGAAGATCTGCGAGACGCCGAATCCCAAGAAGAACACGCCGATGATCAGCTGCGCGTCGTTGGTATTGGTGACGCCGAGAGAATGGCCGATATTGGGCAAAGCCGGCAGCATGCTGTCGATTGCCATGGCGACGCTGGCGGTCATGATGGCGATGGTGACGACGAATTCGCCAAAGCCCATGCCGATGCGGCGGGAGCCCTGGTTTTCCTGGTGCGGTTTATGCGGCGGCGTCATGTTATTGAGATCCCGGATGCGAGGGAGGCCGGCCGTTCAGACGGCCGGGTTCTGCTGTTGGAAGAGGCGGCCCTTCTCGGCGATCAGCACAAAGACAAGGCCAATGATCGACACAAAGAAATAACCCGCGACCATCGGCAGCGCGGTGCCGTCGAAGGCCTGGCCGATGCCGGCGCCGATGAGGGCGCCGCCGACCGTGCTCATGAAGCCGAGGACCGAGGAGGCGGTGCCGGCGACGTGGCCGAGCGGCTCCATGGCGAGCGAATTGAAGTTTGAGCCGATCCAGCCGAACTGGAACATGGCAAGGCCGAAGAAGGAGATGAACAAAGCGAAGGGCATCGGCTCAGTGCTCGCCATCTGGACGATCAGCCAGATGGCGTTGATGGCGATGAAGCCGAGCAGCGAGCCATGCGACAGGCGGCGCATGCCGAGCTTGCCGACAAAGCGTGAATTGAAGAAGGACGACAGCGACATGAAGATCGCCACGCCGGCGAAGGCGAAGGGGAAATAGACGCCGAGATCGTAAATGCCGACATAGACCTGCTGGGCCGAATTGATGAAGCCGAACAGCGCGCCAAAGATGAAGGTGCTGGCGATGGTGTAGCAGAGCGCGACGCGATTGGTCAGCACCAGCTTGAAGGCGCCGAAGATCGAGCGGGCGGTGAAGGGACGGACATTGGCGGGATGCAATGTTTCAGGCAGGCGGAGATAGGCCCAGACGGCGATACCAGTCGCCATGGTGGCGATGAAGAGGAAGATCAGGTGCCAGTTGCCGAAGAACATGACGATCTGGCCGGTGCCGGGCGCAATGACCGGTACGATCATGAAGACCATCATGATCAGCGACATGACTTCGGCCATCTGCCGGCCGCCATAGATGTCGCGAACGATGGAGACGGTGATGACGCGGGTTGCGGCCGAACCGACGCCCTGCACGAAGCGCAGGGCGAGCAACGCTGCAAAGGTCGGCACGAAGACGATACTGATGGCGGACAGGATATAGATGACGAGACCGATCAAAAGCGGCGTGCGGCGACCGAAACGGTCTGAGAGCGGCCCGTAGAACAGCTGGGCACAGCCGAAGCCGAGCAGATAGGTGGAGACGACGAATTGCCGGTGATTTTCGCTCTCGACGCCGAGGCTCGCGCCGATCTGCTGCAAGGCCGGCAGCATGATGTCGATCGCCAGAGAATTGACGGCCATCAGGAAGGCGGCGAGCGCGATAAATTCTCGCTTGCCCATGGGCAGGCGGCCCGCGGACACGGCTTGTGATGAATCTGTCACAATGAAATTCCCATAAACAGGCTAAGGCGCTGCTTGCCGCAGCGCCTCGGACTCAAGATACAGATTTGGAAACCGGGCGGACGCCCGGTGACCGGTCAGGAGGCGGCGCGCACCGCGATGCCGTTTTCCTGGAGATGCTGCTGCAGTTCACCAGCCTGGAACATTTCCCGGACGATGTCACAGCCGCCGACGAACTCGCCCTTTACGTAGAGCTGCGGGATTGTCGGCCAGTTGGAATATTCCTTGATGCCCTGGCGGATTTCCGAATCGGCGAGCACGTTGACGCCTTTGTAGTCGACGCCGATGTAATCGAGAATCTGCACGACCTGGCCGGAGAAGCCGCACTGCGGAAACTGCGGCGTGCCCTTCATGAAGAGGACGACGTCGTTGCTCTTGATTTCGTTGTCGATGAATTCGTGAATKCCGCTCATGGGACCTAATCCTTTCAACAGGTGGGTTAAAGGCCCACCGTTTCAATCGTTGCCTTTRGATAGCATGCGACAGCAGGAATTCCAGCCGCCCGAACCAAAAAAATACCAATTCCGGCGGGCCGTTGCCGGGGCTGTTGCCGTCGCGCTACTGCACATCAAAGCGCTACAGCTTCCTTTGCGCGCCTCAAAAGACGCAGCGGCGCTGCAGCGGAGCAGAATTCGTCCGAACGCTCACATTTCATCGTACCTTAGCTACGTCGCTGACGGCTGCGGCCGGCGGCGGTGCGGCGCTTGCTGACTTGTTTCCGGGGAGGCTTGGGTTTGGCCGAGGTCGCCTTGCGCGCAGCTGTCGTCGTCGCGGCGGGGTGTGTCTTACGCCTCTTGCGCTTCGTCGTGGCGCGGCCGGTGGTTTTCTTCAGGATCTCCTTCAGCACGCTGTCGACGACGCCTGATATCAATTCTTTGACTAGGTCGGCCATAAAACCCCTCCGTTCGTGATGGAAACGACATGGATACTATTGAATTCCGGAAGAGTTCGGTTAGCAAGACGGCTTCGAGACCATAGCTGCTTTTTTGCCCTATCAGTGGCGCAGCAGCCGGATCGCACCAACATGCCGGCCATTCGTCCGGCCGGAAGAGTGGAATGAAACTGATCGAGAAGCGGGTCGTCCTGCATTTCACGGGCTTCGAGCCGCTCGACGGCGTTGCCCACAGGGCACGCTACGAGCGTTCGGCCAGGCAGAGTGCCGCCGTCTGGGGCTATTCGGTTGAGACAGGGGCAGCGGACGAGGGGAGTGATCCGGTCAGTTTCGTGGTCACGACGGGTGAGAAGGCCACAGCGCCGGAGGCAGGGGCCGGTTCCCCCGGCTGGCAGACGAAGAGCCGGATCCACATGGTCGATCACGATACCTTGGTGCGTAGACTGCGCAGCGGCAACACGCTGAGCCAGATCATTGCAGGCTTCCGAAGCTGCGCCGAGATCATGCTCGAAGGAGGCATGCGGGGATATTTCCGCCACGCCTGGCGCTTCGGCCTGTTCTTCCTCTTCCCGTTCCTGCTGACGGCGCTGGCGATCGCGCTGACGGCGCAGATCGCCATCATGCCCTATGGTCTCGGCTTTTCGCCGTGGCACATGCTCTGGAGCGCGCCGCTGGCGCTCTGTTTCTTCATCTTCGCCTTCCTGCCGTTTTCCGAACGCTTCCATACGCTGCATCTCTTCGCCGATTGGGCAATGGCCGTGGCGCTAGGCCGTATGGACCGGAAAGATTTCAACGACTGGCTGGAAGAGCGGGCCACTGCCGTGCGCAAGGCGCTTGACGAAGAGGCGGACGAATATGTGATCTCCTCGCACAGCATGGGATCGAGCGTCGCCGCCCATGTCATCGGCATATTGCTGGAGAGGGAGCCGGAGATCTTCAAGGGCAAGCGCGTGGTGTTTGCCACACTCGGCAGTGCCATTCTGCAATGTGCGTTGATGTCATCGGCGACACTGCTTCGCGCCCGCGTCGGGCTGATCGCCCGCTGCCGAGAGATTTCCTGGCTCGACGTGCAGTGCCTGACGGATTCGATCAATTTCTACAAAGTGCCTGTCGTCGCCGTCTCTTGCCATCGGGATGCGCCTGAGGCGAAGATGATTCTGATCCGCGTCAAGCAGATGCTGACGCGCGAACACTACCGCAAGATCCGCAAGGACCAGCTACGCGTCCACCGGCAATATGTGCTTGGCCCGGACCTAAAGGCGTCRTTTGATTTCACGCTGATGACCGCGGGGCCGATGCCGGCCTCGGTCTTTGCCAGTCCCGATGAAAAGAGAATGCCCGGCTGAGGGCCGGGCATCGTCCATCCAGATTGCGTCGGGCTTTATTCCGGCGCCGAGGTCTGCAGGGCCAGAGCGTGCAGTACGCCGCCCATATTGCCCTTCAGCGCTTCGTAGACCATCTGGTGCTGTTGCACGCGGCTCTTGCCGCGGAAGGCTTCGGCAACGACTTCGGCGGCGTAGTGATCGCCGTCGCCCGCCAGATCGCGGATCGTCACCTTGGCACCGGGAATCCCAGCCTTGATCATGTCTTCGATATCGCCGGGTTTCATGGCCATGGTCGTTACTCCTTGCGCATCATTCCGCAGCGGCAAGTTCGCCGCGGCCTTCCATGAAATCAGGGAACCACGATTCATGGGCTTCGCGCAATTGCTGAATCGGCAGCGAGATGAGATCGCCGACGACGAGCGCCGTTCCTCCGACCGTGCCGAGACGGCGGAAGGGAACGCCGCCGCCTTCTGCATTGACGCAGACGAAATCGGCGACATCGGCAGGCAAGGTCAGGACGTAGCGCGCCTGATCCTCGCCGAAGAGCAGCGCATGCGGCGCGTCCCTGCCTTCGCTCAGATCAATCGTCAGGCCTTTGCCCGAGGCCATCGCCATTTCAGCGAGCGCCACGGCAAGGCCACCCGAGGAGATGTCGTGGCAGGCGGTTGCCTGGCCGTTGCGGATGACGGAGCGGACGAAATCGCCATTGCGGCGCTCGGCAAACAGATCGACCTCCGGCGCGGGACCTTCGCGGCTGGAAAGCACGTCGCGCAGATAGACCGACTGGCCGAGATGGCTGCCGTCGACGCCGATCATGATCACCTTATCGCCATCGTTGGCAGCGCCGATACGGGCCATCTTGCTCCAATCCGGCAGCAGGCCGACGCCTGCGATCGTCGGGGTCGGCAGGATGGCGACGCCGTTGGTCTCGTTGTAGAGCGAGACGTTGCCGGAAACGATCGGGAAGTCGAGCGCGCGGCAAGCTTCGCCGATGCCTTTCACCGCCTCGACGAACTGGCCCATGATCTCGGGCTTTTCGGGATTGCCGAAGTTCAGATTGTCGGTGGCGGCGAGCGGCTCCGCGCCTGTTGCGGTGATGTTGCGCCAGCATTCGGCGACCGCCTGCTTGCCGCCTTCGAAGGGGTCTGCCTCGACATAACGCGGGGTGACGTCGGAGGAGAAGGCGAGCGCCTTGGAGGGATGGCCGTCGACGCGCACCACGCCGGCATCGCCGCCCGGCAACTGCAACGAATTGCCTTGGATCAGCGTGTCATATTGCTCATAGACCCAGCGGCGGCTCGACTGGTTGGCGGAGCCGACGAGTTGCAACAGCGCCTGGCCGTAATCTTCGGGTGCGGCAACGAGATTGGCGGGCAGGGGGGCATGCTTGCCGGATTCGCGCCAGGGGCGATCATATTCCGGCGCCTGGTCACCGAGATCCTTGATTGGAAGGTTGGCGACTTCCTCGCCCTGGTGCACGACGCGGAAGCGCAGGTCGTCGGTCGTCTTGCCGACAATAGCGAAATCGAGGCCCCACTTGACGAAGATCGCCTTGGCTTCCTCTTCCTTCTCCGGCTGCAGCACCATGAGCATGCGCTCCTGGCTTTCCGACAGCATCATCTCGTAGGCGGTCATCCGCTCTTCGCGGACCGGCACCTTGTCGAGCTCGAGCAGGATGCCGAGATCGCCCTTGGCGCCCATTTCGACGGCGGAGCAGGTGAGGCCGGCCGCACCCATGTCCTGGATGGCGATGACGGCGCCGGTTTTCATCAGCTCAAGGCAGGCTTCCAGCAGGCACTTTTCGGTGAAGGGGTCGCCGACCTGAACGGTCGGACGTTTCTCCTCGATCGATTCGTCGAATTCGGCCGACGCCATCGTCGCGCCGCCGACGCCGTCGCGGCCGGTCTTGGCGCCGAGATAGACGACCGGAAGGCCGACGCCCTTGGCTTCCGAGAGGAAGATGGCATTGGATTTCGCAATGCCAGCGGCAAAGGCGTTGACGAGGATGTTGCCGTTGTAGCGGGCGTCGAATTCGACCTCGCCGCCGACCGTCGGCACGCCGAAGGAATTGCCATAGCCGCCGACGCCGGAGACGACGCCGGAGACGAGGTGGCGGGTCTTCGGATGATCCGGCTCGCCGAAGCGCAGCGCGTTCATCGCGGCGATCGGGCGCGCACCCATGGTGAAGACGTCGCGCAGGATGCCGCCGACGCCGGTCGCAGCCCCCTGATAGGGCTCGATATAGGAGGGGTGGTTGTGGCTCTCCATCTTGAAGACGACGCAATCGCCGTCATCGATGTCGACCACGCCGGCATTTTCGCCCGGGCCCTGGATGACGCGTGGCCCCTTGGTCGGCAGCGTGCGCAGCCACTTCTTCGAGGATTTGTAGGAGCAGTGCTCGTTCCACATGGCCGAGAAGATACCGAGCTCCGTGAAAGTCGGTTCGCGGCCGATCAGATCCAGAATGCGCTGGTATTCGTCCGGCTTCAGGCCATGGCTCGCAATGAGTTCCGGCATGATCGGGATGGTGTTTGGAATGGTCATGAGCTCTCGAAAGTCCCTGCCGTTGCGCGTTTTCCGCTCTTTAACCTATGTAGGGACGGCGCGCGACAGGAAAATGCCCGCCGTCAACAGAGGGCGGGCGACTTCTTCGGCCCGGTACGGGCGGCCGCTTCTCAGAGTCTATTTGACAACTTGCTTTTGATTCTCGATCGATAGCACGGGGCAAGGTTCCGGCCTCAGCTTTTGCGTGCCGCTGATGTTTCCTATAGGGAACTTTTCTCCTTGGTTGATGGTATCGAGATACAATGCCGGATATACAACAACAGGCAGACGAAAAGGTGTTTGCCGGGCGCGCGCTTGTGGCTGGCTTCGCTACGGGGTCGATCGTATTCAGCGACACAGCGCTCAGCTTCTGGGGCGGCGTCGACTCCCGAACCGGAGAAGTCATCGACCGCCACCATCCCCTGTCGACACAGGTCCTGACAGGAAAGATTCTCGCCATCCCCGGCGGACGCGGCTCGTGTACGGGCAGCAGCGTGCTCATGGAGCTGATCATGAACGGGCACGCTCCCGCCGGCATCGTGGTCTCGCGCCAGGAGGAAATACTGTCGCTCGGAGTGATCGTCGCTGAGGAAGTGTTCGGCCGATCGATCCCCGTTGTCCAGCTCTCCGAAGACGACTTCGCCGAGCTGCACTCTATCCCTGAAGTCACCCTCATCGGCGACAAGGTCATCGCGAGCCGGATCGAAACCGCCCCCGGTTTCGATGCCGCCGATCGCACCTATGGAAATTCGATAGCGCTGACATCGAGGGATCGGTCGGCTTTGAACGGGGAAATGGGCAAGGCCGTGCAGGTGGCAATGAGGGCCACGACGCGCATGGCTGAAATTCAGGGAGCGACGGAACTCATCGATATCTCCCAGGTCCATATCGATGGCTGCATCTACACCGGGCCGACCAGCCTGGAATTCGCGAAACGCATGCGGGACTGGGAGGGTAGGGTTGCCGTTCCAACGACCCTGAACTCGATATCGGTGGACCAGATGCGTTGGCGGGAGCAGGGCGTGTCTCCCGACGTCGCCGGACCCGCATCCGAATTGGGTGAGGCCTACGCCTCCATGGGAGCACGAAAGACGTTCACCTGCGCGCCCTATCAGCTGTCGTCCGCACCCAGGCAGGGTGAGCAGGTGGCCTGGGCGGAGTCGAACGCCGTCGTATTCGCGAACAGCGTTTTGGGTGCTCGCACTGCCAAGTATCCTGACTACCTGGATCTGTGCATCGCTCTCACCGGGCGCGCGCCGCTGACCGGGCCGCATATCGCCGACAACAGGCGCGCCAGCCTCGTGGTCAATGTGTCGGGCTTCGTGTCGAGGGATGACATGGTCTACCCCCTTCTCGGCTACCACATCGGCAAGCTTGTCGGAGATGAAATTCCGGTCGTGATCGGCCTCGAGACGTGGAAGCCGAATCTGGACGACCTAAAGGCGTTCGGGGCGGGTTTTGCGACGACATCAGGCTCTCCCATGTTCCATATCGTCGGTGTCACGCCGGAGGCCGACAGCCTTGAGAGCATTGTCGGAAGCAAGATCAAGGCGAGCTACGAAATCTGTCCCAAGGACGTCGTTGCGGACTGGAGGAAACTCAACGGCGGGTCTGTGGATTCCATCGAGTTCGTCGCGCTGGGCAATCCCCATTTCTCTTTCGACGAATGCGAGCGGCTGGCCGCGCTCTGCGAAGGCCTGGCGAAACATCCTGACGTCAAGGTTCTGGTTACCTGCAACCGTGCGACGTTCGAAAGGGCTTCCGCTGCGAATCTCGTCGGCAAATTGTCGGACTTCGGCGTTGAGTTCGTGACCGATGCGTGCTGGTGAACACTTGCGGAGCCTGTGATCCCGAAATCGGTCGATACAATTATCACCAATTCCGCGAAGTTCGCTCACTACGGTCCTGGATTGACGGGTAAGGCGCTCCGGTTTGGCAGCCTGGCGGACTGCGTCGCGGCGGCTTGTCAGGGCGAGTTGAAGCCTGTTCGTACCACATGGGACTGAACGGTTCCCGCCTGCCGATGGTTGATCAGACGGCCGTAATGAGCAGTTCARTCATCCGTCGGCCAACCCGCTGAAATTGTCGAACGGACTCTCAGAACTTGTAGCCGACCTGCGAGCCGGCGCGCGTCATGCCGTCGTTCGGCCCGTCGCAGAGATTGGCGTTCGAGGAATGGGCGATCTCGGCCATCAACGGATCATATTTCACCGTCATAGGCGGAGCCGCCGTTTTCCAGCAGCCGGCGCAGGATCATCAGGCCGGAGACCAGTTCCTGCCCCGTCTTGGGCGAGGAAAAACCGATGCGAACGCGATGATAGGTTTTCTCGCCGCGCGCCGCCTTGAACTCGTCCTCGTCGTCGACGAGCACGCCGTCGCGGAAGGCGGCATTCTTGAAGGTGCCCGACATCCAGGGCTCCGGCAGTTTCAGCCAGAGGAAGGGCGCATGCGGGTGCGATTGGAAATCGAAGCCCTGCAATTGTTCACGGGCGAGCCGGACGCGCCTGGAAAGTTCTTCGACGCTTTCCTTTCGGATCTCGTGTGCCGTGCCGCTTTCGACGAGGCGGGCGCAGGTCTCGGCCAGGATGAAGGGCAGGCCGCCGGTGATCATCCTGTGCGTCACCTTGATGCGCTGAGCAAAATGCGGCGGGCAGGCGACCCAGCCACCGCGCACGCCGGCGGCGACCGATTTCGACAGGCCGTTGACGAGGAAAGTGCGGTCGGGCGCCAGCGAGGCGAGCAGCGGCGTATCGTCGCCTGACATGCCGCCATAAAGGTCGTCCTCGATC
>NZ_JBFTQY010000034.1:0-62073 GCF_056399245.1 Rhizobium sp. 01N447_2 | reverse complement strand
ACGATGCCGATGATCGCCCAGGTTCGTTCCAGCGCATTGCGCGGCGCATAGGATTCACCGCCGCGATTGGGGTTTTCACCGAGGCGGGTGGCGCCGGTCGGCATCTCGTCGCGCTTGTACTTGCCGGTCAGCCAGCCGCCGCCGAGYGGCGACCACGGCAACAGGCCCATGCCGGCATCCTGGCAGRCCGCGACAATCTCAAGCTCGATGTCGCGCACCAGCAGGTTATATTGCGGCTGCAGCGTCACCGGACGCGTGTAACCCCGCGCCTTGGCGATCTCCGAGGCCTTGGCGATATGCCAGCCGACATAATTGGAGAAGCCGTAATAGCCGATCTTGCCGGATGAAACCGCATCGTCGAGGAAGCGCAGCGTTTCCTCGATCGGCGTCAGCGCGTCCCAGGCATGCATCTGGTAGAGGTCGATCTGCTCGAGGCCGAGGCGGCGGAGCGAATCGTCGAGCGCCTGGCTAAGATGCCGGCGCGACARGCCGATATCGTTGGGGCCGTTGCCCATCGGAAAACGCCCCTTGGTGGCGACGATCGCCTGGCGGGCCTCGGTCGGGCGCGCCTTCAGCCARCGYCCGATGATCTCTTCCGACTTGCCGGCGCTGTAGACATCGGCGGTATCGATGAAATTGCCGCCCCAGGCGAAATAATCGTCGAGCAGCTTGTGCGAGGCGGCCTCATCGGCCTCCGCGCCGAAGGTCATGGTGCCAAGGCAATAGGCGGTGACGACGGTCCCGCTGGGACCGAGCTTGCGATAATCCACGTTTATCTCCTCTTTGAACACAACCGCGGCATTAACGGCGGCTGTCATTTCGATGTCGACGGCGGTGAGAGAAAGAGCAGCGAGCTACCTTTACGCGTCCCAAACGGGGCACCAATCGCCGTTTACCAGTCGCATGCCCTTCTCGAGGCCTTCGATCCGTTTGATCTCGGCCGGCGTCAGCGTGATCTTGCGGGCTTCGAAATTCTGCATGATGCGGCCCCTCTTGCTGGAAGAGGGAATGACGACATGCCCCTTGGCGATTAGGAAGGCGAGCGCGATCTGGTCGCTGGTGGCGCCGCGGGCGATGCCGATCTCATCGAGCACCGCGTCGCCAACGACGGCGCCGCGCGCGAGCGGTGAATAGGCCGTGACCGCGATACCTAGCTTTTGGCAATAATCGATGATCGGCCGGTTCTGCATATAGACATGGCACTCCACCTGGTTGGTGGTGATCGTGCGGCTGCCGAGCAGGCGGATGCTTTCGTCGATCAGCGCTTTGGTAAAGTTCGAAACGCCGATCTTCCTGGCAAGGCCCGCGTCGAAAACCTCGGCGAACTGGCCGAGATAATCGGCAAGCGGATATTTATCATGCGGCGAGGGCCAGTGCAGGAGCAACAGATCGACCTGGTCGACGCGGAGCTTTTCCAGGCTTTCCCTGACCGACGGCATGACGGCTCCGGGGCCGTAATTGTCGGGCTTCACCTTCGTGGTGATGAAGATTTCGTTGCGCGCCACGCCGGCGTCCTTGATGCCGCGGGCGACATCCTGCTCGTTGCCGTAGCCCTGGGCGGTGTCGATGTGGCGACATCCTGCTTCGAGCGCCCAGATGACGCCCTGATGGGCTTCATCGGCCGAGCGGTTCCATGTGCCGTACCCCATCTGCGGGATGCCAGCGACCATTGCTTCTTTCGTCATGATCTCTTCCTATGCCGCAATTCAACTGTTACGGCGCGTCTGAAAAGCCGCGCGGCGCTATCGTCAGAAACCGGCGACGTGCAGCGATTTGTAGGGGGCTTCAAGCGCCTTGACGTCATCAGCGGTGAGTTCGAAGTCGACCGCGGCGATCGCATCTTCGAGATGGCTCATCTTGCTGACGCCGACGATCGGCGAGGTCACGACCGGCTTCTGCAGCACCCATGCCATCGCGACCTGCGCCATGGACGTCTTGCGCGCCTTGGCGACGGCTTCGACGGCCTCGACGACGTCCCGATCGCCGGTCTTCTCATACATGCTCTTGTTGTAGCGGTCGGTGGTGGCGCGCTTGGTCTCGGTGCCCCAGGGACGGGTCAGCTTGCCGCCGGCAAGCGGGCTCCACGGCAGGACGGCGATACCCTGATCGTCGCACAGCGGCAGCATTTCGCGCTCTTCCTCGCGATAGGTGAGGCTGACCTGGTTCTGCATCGAGACGAACTTCGTCCAGCCGTTGACCTCGGCTGAATGCTGGAGCTTGGAAAACTGCCAGGCCCACATCGAGGATGCGCCGATATAGCGGGCCTTGCCGGCGCGCACGACGTCGTTCAGCGCCTGCATGGTTTCTTCGACCGGCGTGAACGGGTCGAAGCGGTGGATCTGGTAGAGATCGACATAGTCGGTGCCGAGGCGGCGCAGGCTGTTGTCGATCTCGGTAAGGATAGCGGCGCGGGAAAGACCCTGGCCGTTCGGGCCGGGACGCATGCGGCCGAAGACCTTGGTCGCCAGCACGATCTCCTGGCGGGGCGCCAGTTCCTTGAGCAAGACGCCGGTGATCTCTTCGCTGGTGCCCTGCGCATAGACATTGGCCGTATCGAAGAAATTGATGCCGGCGTCCCAAGCGCGCTTGAAAAGTGGCCGCGCCTCGTCGAGCCCGAGGACCCACGGGCGTTCGTCGGTCTGCTTACCAAAGGACATGCAGCCGAAGCAGATGCGGCTGACTTCAAGCCCTGTCTTGCCAAGTCTTGTGGTCTTCATGGTCTTTCCTCCAAGTTGCTGATCGGCGGTGCCGGAATGCGCCTCGCGGGATCATGCGCCGGTAACGTATTTTCGCCAGTTGTGTTCTTCCTTGAAACCCAGAACCTCCCGGATCTTCCGGTTCGAGAGCGGCGCTTCGAATTCGCCGAGCTCCCGGAGGATCGGCGTGTTCGGCGCCCATTTGCCGAGGAAATCCCGCGTTGGCTCGCTTGCCGTGATCGTGTCGTTGACGGCATTGAATACCTGGAAACCGAGGCCGTCGGCCTGCAGGCAAAGATCGACGATCTGCCCGAGATCGCGGGCATCAATGTAGCTCCAGGCGTTGCGCTTGCGCGATGGCGGATCGGCAAGGAATCCTGGAAAACGCTCATATTCATGCGGTTCGATGACGTTGGCGATCCTGAGGGCGTAGATGTCGATGCCGCTGCGCATCGCAAAGGCGCGGGCCGTCTTCTCGTTGACGACCTTGGAGAGCCCATAGCTGTCCATCGGGTCGATGTCATAGTCTTCTTCGAGCGGAAAGGAATGGAAATCCTTGTCGCCCTCGGCAAAACAGACGCCGTAGGTCGTTTCGCTGGACGCGATGATCACCTTCGGAATGCCGAGCTTCACCGCCGCTTCGATGACGTTGTAGGTCGAGATTGCATTGACCAAAAAAGTCTGGTTGTCGGGCTTGAGCAGCAGGCTCGGTATAGCTGCGAAATGCACGACGGCATCGACCTTGGCCGGTCCGCCCGGCGCCTGCAGACCCTCGCCGCTGAAATGCATCGACAGGGCGTTGAAGGTCTGGCCGCTGTCGGTGAGATCGGTGATCAGCGTCTCTACGCCGGGGCAGTTCAAGGCAACGAGATCGAGGTTGCGGACCCTGTATCCCTTCCGCACCAAATATGGAACCGCATGGCGGCCGGCCTTGCCGCTGCCGCCGGTAAAGATGATCCGCTTGCTCATGTGGTGTGTCCGCTTCCTGATGAACGTTCGATAGAAGCGGTACAACGCGGCAGAGCGATGAATCAATAGATTGGAAATCACTGAACCGGTGAGCCAGGCTCATCGATTGGAGGCAGCCCTCTACAAACCGTTCAGCCCCCGAACGAGCTTGATCAGCGCGTCGACGCCGAAGGGAAGCTGCCGCCGGCTGGAATAATACATCGAAAACGGCGGACCCATCGACGCCCACTTGGGAAGAACAACCTCCAGGCGCCCTGCGGAGACATAGGGGCTTGCCAGCCTTTCCAGGCAATAGCACAGCCCGGCGCCTTCCAGAGCCGCATTGATGGCAAGATCGGTTTCGCCCGAGATCAACGCACCGGGAACGTCGATCTCGCGGCGGTCATCGCCGCGTTCGAATTCCCACTTGTAGATCTGGCCGCGGCCCGTCCGTATCCGGATGCAGCGGTGAGAATTGAGGTCCTCCGGCATGACAGGGCGACCGTGGTTTCTGAGATAGTCAGGGGCGGCGACCGCGATCCATTTTAATGGCGGAGTGAGGGGAACTGCGATCATGTCTTCCGGGATGGTGCCGCTGTACCGGATACCGGCATCGAAGCCGTCCGCGGTGACATCGACGAACTGGTCATCCACGGCGACCTCGAGTTCGACATTCGGGAAGCGCTGCTGGAACACCGGGATGGCTGGCCGCAAAAGCAGAACGGCGGCATCTTTCAGAACATTGATGCGAATGCTGCCGGCGCCACCTTGATAGTGCCCGTTCAAGTCCTCCAATCCGGAGTTGATAAGCTCAAGCCCGGCAGAAATCTTCTCGGCGAGGGCTGTTCCGGCGGCGGTTGGCGCGACGCTGCGGCTGGTTCGATTAAGGAGGCGGACGCCCAGCCTTTGCTCAAGCGCCTTCATGCTGTGGCTGAGGGCAGAAGCCGTTACTTCTAGGTGATCCGCCGCTTTCCGAAAACTACGGTACTGGACTATCGCGAGAAAGATAGACAGTTCGTGAATTTCATTGCGCTTGAACTGCATGTTGATCTCAGGAGGCTAGTTTGGCGATACTTCGCAACCGGTCTTAAAGGCTCTAGCTCGTTCGGTGCAACTCAGCACCCGGATGCAGCTTTCCCGGCTCGGATTGTCCACTATCGATCACAGAATTACCCCGCATCATAGGGCCTTTCAATCTCCGGCAATGGTACAGCAAATGTGAGGGCGCTTTACGACCTGGTGTCGGAGCGCCCTGAGCTACGTTGGCCAATGTCGCGTCTTTTCCGAGGCGCGGTCATTGTTGAGCACGATCCCGGCCACTTGCAGCAGGTCGGACCCTTTTGGCAATTTGGCATTTACCGGCTTTTAAACCGGGCAGCCTCACCTTGGAACGGTGGTTCTTGTGCGCACGATCAAATTACTGACGGGGATTGCACTGGGTGCTCGTCATTACGATTGGCTTTCTCCCCGCTCATATTGCGCTGGTCGCGGGGGGCCTTCGCCCTTCGGAACGGCGAGCATCTATGGGTCCTGTTCTGATCTTCGGCTGGCATTGTTTTCGCCATCTTCGCTTTCATTACCGGTTTATGGATCACTGGAGAGAACCGAGCCGGCGCATGGAGCCTGCTTGAGACCGCGCATCTCATATTCGCGGTTCATGGCGCAAGCGGGCCTGGCCCGTGTCAGCGCAATTCGTCGGCTCCAGGTCGCGCGGGAACGCGTTCGCCCGCAACAAGATCGCAACTACCCCGATTGTCTTTGCGACGATGAGAACGGGCGCAAGAACAGCCGGTATCCCTGCCGGCCGCGCGAGCCTAGACTCGATCTCCTAGTGAAGTACCGCGAGCTTCGCCTCCCGCTCGACAAGTCCTTCGACGGTACCGACAAGCTTCGCGGCCCGCCGCAGGATGATGGCACTATATTGGCTGACCGCGATATCGTAGGACATCCGCTCTAGACATCCGGCCACTTCCACCAGCGCCGTGCCGAGCTCGCCGCGGCCCGTGCGATCCGCCAACCGCGAAAGCCGGCGAAGGTTTTCAACATACCGCGAAATAACCAGCAGCCGCTGCGTCACAAGCTCCTGGCTCGTGCGGTGATACAGGTGGATTTTGCTCTGGTTGCCCTTCATGGCTGGCCTCCGCTCAACTCTGGAAAATCCGGCGCTGCGCGGGCTGCTTCTGCCAGTCCTCGTCCCACCGCTCGTCGAGCTTCTGGAGCGCGTCGAGGATGTCCCGGTATCGAACCGGCTTGGCGACGCCGGGCGGATGCCGCAACTCCGGCAAGGATTCGACCGCATGGAGGTCCGACATCCATGAGGCGAGGATGGCGCGCTTCTCGTCGGTCGAAAGAGGCGCCGACACGACCTCGTCCGGGTGGTCGAAGTGCCTGTGCGGATGGAGGATGTGCGACGCCGAGTCCGCGTCGACTGCGGTATTCGAAGGGGTCTGATCAGTGGCGTTCGTATCCATCTTGTGTCTCCCAAAAACTTCCAGCAAACGGAGTTGAAAATCTCCAGGTGAAAAAGAGATTGTTTCAACGAAAACAGCGTTCAAGGGGTTTGAAGCGTCGAGTACAATTTTTTTTAATGTGCCTCTTGAACCAGACATCGGTCCAAACCAGATCATTTCCGTCGGCCGCCTGATGGGGCCGACAGAACCGGAGACGCCAAGTTTCCGCGTCTCCATTCCAACTCGCTTTACGGAGGTTTTGGCTATGAGAAATGACTTCGACTTTGCACCGCTTTATCGGTCCAGCATCGGCTTCGACCGCGTCTTCAATCTCCTGAACAACGCGCAGCGCCTGCAGGCCGTCGACACCTGGCCGCCCTATGACATCGTCAAGACTGGCGAGAATGAATACCGGATCCAGATGGCGCTCGCCGGGTTTGCCGAAACGGATCTCGACATCAGCCAGGAGCGCAACGTGCTCATCGTGAAGGGTCAGAAGGCGGAAGAGAAGGACGGTGAATATCTGCACCGCGGTATCGCCGGGCGCGCCTTCGAGCGCCGCTTCGAGCTCGCCGACCACGTCAGGGTTGAAAATGCGTCCCTGACGAATGGCCTTCTCAGCATCCAGCTGAAGCGGGAAATTCCCGAGGCGATGAAGCCCCGCAGGATCGCGATCGGGAGCAGCGCCGAAACGCAGGCTCCGCTGCAGATCGACGCGGAAAGGCAGGTCGCCTGAGTTGGAGGGAGCGCCGTTTTAAACGGCGCTCCTGTCTGCGTGTCAAATAGGAAGCCCTGTCATGTAAGAAAGCCGGCGCCGTTTGGAGCTGGCGAACTCGCCTGTTGCCAGACGGTCTTCGAGAAAGTTGTTGCAGAAGACGGAAACGAGGAAAGAGCGGATCGCTACGGCCACGTGAAGCGACAGGCATGCGCAGAAAATATTGAACGAGATGCTCAATAAGACTGATGCGAATGATGCGGACGGCTTGGCAGCTCGCAGCAGCAACCGAATTTAGCCTTCGAGAGCGGTTGCTTCGGTTACCGTCGCTCCTGACATGGCGAGATAAGCGCCACTTGGCATGACGATGATGCCAACCACGTCGGCTGCGGTGACCCATTCAGCAGAAGGCAGCGCCAAGGACGACAGCGATCACGGGCGAAACGAAGGCATAGCTCCCGGCGCGGCATGCGCCGATGTCCCGCAGCAGGCGCATGAAGGTCGTGTAGCCTATCAACGAGCCGAAGATCACCAGGCAGAACCAACCGAGCCATGCGACCGTGCCCCAGTCGCCGGAGAGCGCGGAATCAGCCCCCGGTTCGAAAGCCAAGGCTGCAGTCAGCAGCACAATGCCTCCGACCAGGGTCGTCATACCTGAACGAACAAGGCCGGATAACCCACCTCGTCGCCTCCATATCGACGTCAGCGAATTCAGAAAGGTGCAGTCCCTCGAAGCGTCGGAGCGCCGTCTGCTGTTGGAGGTCGACCATCGTTCGAAAACGACCTCGCCGTCGTCGACAGCGTCGTCCGTCTGGGGCTGGCCGGCTGACCGGGCGAGACAGGCTGCCGTGTCCAGCAAACGGTGCAAGCATCGTCTATCCCACATGGCCTTCCCGTTATGATCTCCTCGCCTTGGGCAATGACGCCCTGGATGGCTACGCAGGTCTTGCCACGCGCGTGTTTTCCGACGACTTCGAAGACCGGTTCATGGCGCTCGAACCGGCCTGCATCTCGTCGCGGTGCTGCAGGAATCCTGCTTTGCCTGCTTCGGACTGGGCGGCGCGCCATTTCGGCCTGCCTTCAGGATCTGCCTTTCGGCGAAATAGATGCCCTCGAGCGCATCAAGGAAAAGGTCGTCGAGAGTCTTCGTGGTTGCCGTTAGGAACCTCTCCATGCGCACGAAGTTGAAATCGAGGGGGAGGAAAGCCGATGAACGAGAATTGGATCCATCTTTGCATCGACATGCAGCGGGTGTTCGCTGAGGACACGCCCTGGCACGTACCATGGATGCGGGAAGTGTCGCCTCAAATCGAGGAAGTAGCCAGTCGGTATGCCGAGCGGACGGTGTTCACTCGCTTCATCACGCCGGAAAAGCCGGAACAGATGTCGGGGATGTGGCGGGCCTACTACGAAAAATGGCGGACAATGACGCGCGAGCAACTCGATCCGGGTTTGCTCGACATCGTGCCAGCGCTGAGGCATCTTATCCCGCCGGCACGCATATTCGACAAGGTGACGTACTCGCCTTGGATAGGCGGTGAACTTCACCAAATCCTTTCATCGGAAGCAGTCGATGCACTCGTTCTCACCGGAGGGGAGACCGACGTCTGCGTTCTTGCTGCAGCGATGGGCGCGATCGATCTGGGATATCGCGTGATCGTGCTGCGCGATGCCGTGTGCAGCGGCGCCGACGAGACGCACGACGCATCACTTGAAGTGCTGGGCGACAGATTTTCTGTGCAGCTCGATCTGCTTACCACGGAAGAGTTCCTCAGTTCGCTCTAATGCGGCTGCGGAACCGCAACCTTGTTGTCGCGTTTTGCCAGCGCCGGAGGAGTGTATGTCCAAGTTTTTTCAAAGTTCGCTACCAATATCGCCGACCTTTCGGGCAGGCCGGGAACCTTCGTTGTCGCCGTCACACTTGTGATCGGGCGGCGCTTGGACCCTTTTAGGTTATTCCGAGACTTGGCAGCTCGTGATCAACACGAGCACGACTATCATCACGTTCCTGATGGTCTTCGTTCTCCAGAACTCACAGAACCGCGATGGCAAGGCCCTGCAGGCGAAGCTTGACGAGCTCATCCTAAACCTCGCAGGCTCAGAATAAATTCGTCGGGATCGAAAAGCTCGATGAGGAGGAGTTGCGCAAGATGAGCAAGACGCTCGCCGAAAAAGCGGAGCGCGTCGAGGACGTCGCCGACGAAAAAGCGGAAAGCAAACAGGCGCCGGCTTAATCGTCTCGAGGTGCGACCGCAGCATTCCGCGATGAAAACCTGATTTCGATGAGGCGCCGAATGGCGCAAAACAGCGCGAACTCGTCATTGCTTCGAGCCGCCTACAGTCTCTGGAAGGTTCGATTGCGCAACGAAGACCGCTTCCATTCGGGGTGCCATCGGATGGCCAGTCCTTGATCAGGATATACGCTGCGTCGCCGAGCGTGCGTACAATCTTACGCGGGGGCCCGACCTTGCACCAAGGCGCCCGCGCCGTGCCTGCTTGGTGGTTGAAGGTTTTCGGCACGGTCCTAGATCTCATCGCTGAACAAGGAGATCCACATGGCTGGACGAGATGGCGAGCCGGTGGTCGCGGTAGTATCCGAGGCTGTCCGGCGCTGGTATGAATTCTACGAGATCACGCCCGACAACAAGGCTTCGGACGTCCTTTGCCACGCGGCACTCAACTTCTACGGAGACGGCTATCGGACGATCGACGACATTGCCACACTGCTGATCGGGACGTATCCCGGGCTGTCGGCCACGCGCATCAACGCGCCGACATCGCAAGCTGTCCACTAGGACCGATCGACACTAATTTGTATCCAGATCATGACCGCAGACGGGGTTCCGTTGGTTTGGCGGTCCGCTTGCCGAACCGTGATGCTCTTACGGGCGCAGGCAGGAGGGCGACATGATTGCCAGCGCTGAAAGGCCGTTTCTGCCGCGCTGCGAAGGGTGGTCGTTGATCCTCAGGATTGCGCAGGCGTTTCGCTTGACGATGTTCTCCGGCAGATCCTCGCGGAACATGACGACCGCGCCAACACGTTCCACTATTCAAAAAGATGACGAGGGAACCACGCCCATAGTTGGCACATGTGGCTCCTGCTTCGGCCTCTTTACGTCTTGCCTATCGTAGGCACTCAATGCTTCGCGCACTTCATTCTCGTCCCAACCCGCCTCGATGGCTGAAGCCACGAGCGTCTCGATTTTCTCGGTTTCCGAGGCCTGCGAAGTCTCGTCCAGGTGGCGCCTGGCAGTTTCAAGACATTGACGGAGGTTCGGAGCGCGGTTGGCGTCCTCACGGTGGTAGCTCGGCGATGCGACATAGGTCATTTGGAAGCTCCTTGCTGATCAAGAGGAACACCTGAGCAGAATGGCGGTTCCACCGCTTGGCTGATTGAACCGAGCCTACGCTCCTCGCGAAAACCGCAAGCGTTCAAGCTTGCCTGCATAAGGAATCAAACGAGCGCAAAGGCCTTGTCTGGGCGGCGGAACAAGCAGTCTCGCCTTTGATCTCGAATCGCATGATCCACCGTCCCGTTCGGCGCGTGCGAACATTCCTTTCCCGACATTCGATTGAATTCGCCAGCGGAGGACTCGTTGATTTTTCCCAATCTGAGCCCGCTCTGTTGGCGGATGCCTGTGCGCGCGTGGCTGGCGGACAAGGCCGAGACTAGTCTTGATGACCTGCGTCCTGAAAAAACATCTGGCTTCCCCGGTACGTCCGCGGGAAGGTCGACGATAGGACTTTTGTTATCGATGTTTATTCAGCGGCCTGCTGCGGGTGAAGAATGAGGGCCTTCGGCATGGCGATCCGGACCAGAAACTCGTAGTCATCAACCATACGATGGACGTCCGATCCGGTGCTGGCGACAGTCCAATAGTCGCGGGCGGCCCCGAAAACGGTCGAAATTTGCACAACTTCCCAGGCGCTTCCCACTTCCCGGCGTCTGGCCCAGTAGAAACACTCTGATTCAAGACTGGACAACTCAAGCATCTGCGAACTCCCACATCGCCTAACTCGCATGCCACGCTGAACCGTTCGTTGGAGCGGGGTCCAACTTAAGACAGCCAATCCGACCGATGGTGACCCTACATGATCGTCCAGCGGCTGTCATCGCGCGTTGCAAGAATCCCCAAGCGATTGCGAAGCCGTCCTCGTCGACCTATTGCGACGCTCAGCCCAAAAACGAGTTTGCGGAACGCCGCTGGTACCGATTGAAGAGCGGTATCCGCGATTCCATTCCAGCTACGGAAGGCCAACAGAACCAGCCGCATGCGGGCGACTTCGCTCTGGTTTCCCCAGTGCCGGCTCAGCATTCCACCTATTCCTCGGCGTCGGAATAGGTCTTGTATTGCAGCTTCTGGAGCGACGCATTGAGCTTCAGGATGAGCCCTGTCGGCGCGTAATCAAGAGCGACCTCTCCGAAAGCCGCGAGGCTGGAGTTGACGAGCCGCGTGCCGAACCCCTTGTTGCTCGGCGCCACCACTGCTGGTCCCCCGGCTTCTTGCCACCTGAAGTCCAGGCGCTTTTCGCCCGCCTCGCCGCGCACGGACCACTCGATTTCAATCGTCCCGGTATCGACCGACAGCGCGCCATACTTGTTGGCGTTGGTGACAAGTTCGTGCAGCACGAGGGAAAACGAAAGAGCCGCCTGTGGCCCCAGTTCAACCGCAGGACCGCGTGCTTTGAAACGTCCTGACGCCTCAAGTCCAAGATTGATCGCGGTCGCCTCGACGATCGTTGCCATGGTCGTGCCCAGCCAGTTCTGCTGAAGCAAAATGTCGTGCGCCTTCGAATAAGCATTGATGCGTGCCGAGATCGATTGCTCCGCATCCTCCATAGAGCTGGCGTTACGGAAGGATTGGCTGGTGATAGCCTGAACGACGGCCAGCGTATTCTTCATGCGGTGAGAGAGCTCGTGCATCAGGACGCGCTGTCGCTCCTCATTCTCTCGCTGCTCGGTGCGGTCTCTCAGAATCTTTACGAAGCCCTCGACTTCCCCGTTGTCCGACGTCAACGCCATCATCTGCCCGGATGCCCAGAACAATGAGCCGTCCTTGCGAACGTGCCAGCGCTCATCACTACCATGACCTTCCGTTAAAGCGGCGGCCATTTCCCGCTGGAGAATTCCGGCCTGCTGGTCTTCTTCGGTGAAGATCATGGCCGCGCGCTGGCCGATGATCTCGGTCTCATCCCATCCGAGGATCCGGCGCGCGCCCTCGTTCCACGTGGTTATCAGCCCATCCAGGTCCGTGGAGATGATTGCATACTCGATCGCGCTTTGCAGGATGGCTTCGAGAAAGCGCTCTCGGGAGCGGCTGGAACTGGAAAAGAGTTTCATGATCATATGGTGCGCCTGATCCTCCGGAGCTGCAAGGCTGATCGACCACACCAGATTCTATAGCGGAGGCCATCGTGTCGGCCAAGATCGTGGGTGTGTGGCACTTCGTCCGGCAGGTGTCGGATGAGTGAATCGCGTACGTCAACAAGCGATCTTCTCCGAAACAAAGATACGCGAGCCACGTTATCAAGCGACATCTTAGTGAGCGTGGAAGCATGACAGGCCATTCGAGAGAAAAACTGCATGGGGATTTGCCTTCGGCATCTTCAAAAGCAGCTTCCGCCGATCGGAAAGAGCTGGCAGCGATCGCATTTGAACGCACCAGGATGCCGATGGTCGTCACCGACGCGCGTAAGTCCGATCAGCCGATCGTCCTTGCAAACAAGGCATTCCTTGAACTGACAGAGTATGCTGCCGAAGAAGTGCTGGGCCGCAACTGTCGTTTCCTGCAAGGTCCTGCCACATCTCCGATCGCCGTTGCTGCAATTCGTGCCGCGATCGCCGACGAGCGTGAGATCAGCGTCGAGATCCTCAATTACAAGAGAAGCGGAGCGCAGTTCTGGAACCGCTTGCATCTAAGTCCCATTCATGGGGATGACGGAAGGATCCAGTATTTCTTTGGCTCTCAAATCGACATGACGGAGTACCGGCGGATCGAGGCACTGGAGGCCTCCGAGCATCGCCTGCTGATGGAAGTCGACCACCGATCCAAGAACGTCCTGGCAATCGTCGACAGCATCGTCCGTCTGAGCAATGCCGATGACCCCGCCCTTTACGCCGCCGCTATTCAACACCGCGTGCAGGCGCTCGCCCGTGCCCATACCTTGCTTGCTGCACGGGGATGGACAAGCATTTCTCTTGAGGAGCTCATTCGCCAACAAGTGACTCCGTTCGCAGCCACCCGCGCAATTTTCAGTGGGCCGGACATCCGAATGCCTGCACCGGTTGTCCAGCCCCTTGCGCTCGTGCTCCATGAACTCGCTGTCAATGCGGCCCATCACGGTGCGCTTGCCGCTGCGCAAGGCAGGCTGTCAATCAGTTGGAAGCCCCGACCGTCCGGGGCCGGCTTTAACATCCGGTGGCAGGAGGTGGGCGCACCCACTCCACCCAAATTGGCCAAGCGAGGTTTTGGTACGGTGATTGTCGGCGCAATGGTCGAAAAACAGCTTAAAGGACGTCTTGAGAAAACCTGGTCGGACGAAGGGCTGCTTATCGACATTGAGGTCCCGTCTGCCGGCTCGAGCTCCGTGTGACGGCGCTTCGTCACATGGAAAGCGATGTCAAGAACCCGCCATCGGGATCGAACGCTTGGCGTCGGCTATCGATGGGCTGCGAACGATACGATACCGTGCCTCGACGAGATTGTAGATTCCGAAAGCTGCCAATCCCATGGCGACGGCGACGTAGAGAAATGATCCCAGTGGAAGCTGGTGGAGCCATTCCAAGGCGTCGCCCATGCTGCCGGCTTGTCCAGGATCTACCCGGAAACCTGCATAGGCGAACAGTACGCCGGTAATCGCGAACACCATGCCGCGGGCGACGAGACCGTAGATGCAAATTAATGTCACGATTTCGTTCTGGCCAGGTAGCTGAAGATAGCGCTCGAACTTCCTACTGATGCCCTTAGCGGCTGTGAGAACTCCGCCGAGGATGAACCCAGCCCCGATGGCGATCGCAAGGTAGGAACCGAAAGGCTGCGACATGACCCATCCGGCCAGATCCTTCTCGCCAGAACCTTCACTACCTCCGCCCATGAAAAGGGCTTTTCCAAGTGCATATCCGGCAAGCCCTAGATAGGTGATGGCACTGCCGAGGAGCGCGGACCGGATCGCTAACGCCTTTCCATTCGTCCCGTGCCCGTCGCTATCGGCTAGCGACTGCGCCAACCTCCACGCAACAAATCCCAAAAGACCGATGCCGATCAATCCGACCCAGACGCGGCCGAGCGGCTGCTCAAGAAGTGTCGAAAGCGCAGACTTGGTTTCGGGCCGACCACCGATGAGGCCTGAGAGGAGGGCARGCCCCGCGACGAGGAGAAAGACGACGCCGCGCGCCACATAGCCGCCTTTGGCGAGCACATCAAATSGAAATCCTTTGATCATCAGCGGTCCCTGCCAGTTCGAGCGTGCGACATTAACGCGCGAACTCTCTGAAAGTTTGGAGACCCGCAACGATGCACCCACAGAACGGCGAGATCATTCCCTGGCGACCCGAACGCGCCAAGCGAGACGGCTCTTGAACGACCGCCCACCACCCCCAATATCATTTTCATCAGGACCATTGGTGGCATGAAAGGAGGAAAAGATGCCGCTGAACGATGTTCCATGGACGCGGCCGGTGAGAATCCGGCTGCAGTGCGGTTTGGAGCGCACCTTCACAGGCGCATACGACGCCTTGGATTTTCTCGAGAACGAATGGCCGCTGCGTCACGGAGAGCGTCATGAGCGAGCGGTGAAGACGTGCCGGGGCGCCCTCAACGGGGCCATTCCTAGCATCGTCGCGCGCGAAGCCTTCGTGGCGGCCTGTCTCGAAGCCGGCATGCCGTCTGTCTTGGCCCCGTGGAAGAGAAAGCCGACCACGCATCCGGCTCGGCCCCGTTTCTTTGCCAATTAAACAGAAACGATGACCTCGCCTCCGATGAGGCGAGGTCTAGGACAAGGCGCTTTTCCCCGTTAACCGGCTGGACGAGCGCCGTGATGGAACTTCGAGCTGTCAGCCGGCAAGTGCGCGACGCAGGCGATTTCTGATGACGTGCGGGCCTTCTATGAGGCTGTCGGCTTCCTGCCTTCGCCAGCAGACCCTATGGTACTAATGCTCGGGTTGCGTGATCTCAACAGAGCGCTAAACTCGCAGCCGTAGCTGCCATCCATTTAAACTGGCTGAATGCTGGGCGCCAATCATGGGATGATCGTCTCGATATTCCACTGTCATTCAAGGCGGCCATGAGGCGAATCGTCGATGAGAGAGACGCGCTCAACAAAATCCGCAAATCCTACGGGGAACTGCAGGTCATCCACGATATCGACATCGATATCGCCAGCGGCGAATTTCTCGTGCTGGTCGGGCCTTCCGGCTGTGGCAAGTCCACTCTGCTGCGCATGATCGCGGGGCTCGAAGATATAACCGGAGGCGAACTTGCTATCGGCGGCGCCACGGTCAACACGTTATCGCCCGCCGAGCGAAACATCGCCATGGTATTTCAGGACTATGCGCTCTATCCGCACATGACTGTCGAAGACAACATGTCGTTTGGCCTCAAGATGCGTGGTGCGACGTCGGAGGAAATCGGCAGGCGGGTCGAAAACGCTGCCTGCGTCCTCAAGATCAAGGATTTCCTCAAGCGCCGTCCTGCCCAACTGTCTGGCGGTCAACGCCAGCGTGTCGCCATGGGCCGCGCGATCGTTCGAGAGCCGGCGGCGTTTCTTTTCGACGAACCGCTCTCCAATCTCGATGCCTCCCTGCGCGTTGAAATGCGGCTGGAGATCGCCAAACTTCACAATCGCATGAAAGCAACCACGGTCTACGTCACCCATGACCAGGTCGAGGCCATGACCTTGGCTGACAGGATCGCAGTGATGAACGCTGGCGGGGTCGAGCAGATCGGCAAGCCCCTGGATCTCTATCGCAAACCGGCAAGTCTTTTCGTGGCGCGTTTCATCGGCAGCCCGACGATGAACACCATCGACGCAGCGCTTGCGGACGGCAATTCGATCACCGTTCTCGGACGCCAGATCGAGGTCGCGAAACATGCTGGTGAACGTCGTGCGGCCTCGATCGTATTTGGCATCCGCCCGGAAGATCTCACCCGTTGTTCACCCGAGGAGGCATGGTTTTCGGGAGAGGTATCCGTTGCGGAACGCCTGGGAAGTCAGACATACGCGTATGTCGAGATCGGGGACACTCGCATGCTGACGGTGGAACTGCCCCGCGAAACGGACATCGCCATCGGAGAAAAGATCCATCTGAAGGGTCATGCCGGATCAGTCCATCTCTTCGACAAATTGACAGGGCGACGTCTGAACTAGCCGCAACGCCTGACATCCGTCAAACGTGTTCCGCTTGTGCAGCAGCAGGCAACATCGCTGCGCGCGCCAGCCTTAAGGGAGGGCTGGAAGTCTCGGATTGACAGGCGCTGGTCCAAGTTCTGATCGATCGAGCCGCTTTGGACGCGACCAGTCTTGCCTGGCTGCATCGCTCAAGGCGAGGCCATGTCCCGGGCGGGTCGGCGCATAGGCAAAGCCATCGCGGATTTCTATTGGCTGCTCTACGAGATGATCGAAATTCTGGAATGAATATTCGAGCCACTCGACCTCCGGAAGGGCGGCAGCCATGTGCACGCCGACTTCCAGGAAGGTGTTGCCGAGGCTGACCGGGATGCCGAGTTCTGCCGCGAGCCAGCCGATCCGCATGACATCCGTTACCTGACCATGAACATTGAGCAGATCGGTTCCGAAGTTCTCCATCAGGAGACGCTTTCCATTTGCATCGAGATACTCGCCGCTGTTGATCTGCGTCCAGATCACGGCGTGACGGAGCGTACGGAGGCCCTCAAAGTCATGGCGAAGAATCGGATCCTCCACCCACAGCAGGTCGTGGCCCGCGTCGCGGATCGCCGTCAATTTGATGAGCGCCTCTTTGGAATTCCAGGCTTCGTTTGGGTCGATCATAACCAGCGACCCGGCGGGGACGACCTCTTTGAGCAGGTCGAGCCGGCGTATGTCCCGCCTGAAGTCGGGATGACCGACCTTAATCTTGAATGCCTGGTAGCCAAGGGCGGCGGCGTGCGAGAACAGCGCGCAGAATGCCTCGTCGCTAAGATGAAAGTCGAGACCGCTGGCATAGGCGCGGACCCGGTCACGGCGGCTTCCTAGCAGCTTATGCAAAGGCAGTCCCACTTCTTTGGCCGCAAGGTCCCACAATGCGACCTGAAGAGCTTCGTGAAACGGCAGCGAGAAAGCCCGCTGATTGCCGCCTCGCGGGCGACTGACGCGATGGACCAACCCGATCGCTTCTTGCCCCACGATTGCCGGCCATGCTTCATGTTTGAACACGGCTTCGATCTCGGCCTGATCCGGCAGGGGATGAAAGAGCGTTTGAATAAAGCCGAGCCCAACGTTTCCCGTTTCGCCGATCAGTTCGAGAGCGGCCACGTTGACGTCATCTGCACGGACCTGACTGTCACCGATTACTCTGTCGCGGGCGAATTGAAATCGGGTTATACGAAATCCGGATAGGGGCATGGAGTGTGCTCTCTGATCGTTTTATGTTGATCACTGATCTATCAGAGGTATTATCGGACGGATGAAAAAATCGCAAGTGCGCAAAGCGAAAGCAACCGTACCAGAGGTAGCTGCCCCCCGGCTCAGCGATCTCGCCTATGATCGCATCCTCGAAAGCCTGTTTGAACGAACAGTCCCTGTCGGCGCATTTATCTCCCAGAGCGAACTGTCCGAGATCGTCAGCGTGCCGGTTGCGCCGCTTCGCGATGCGTTGCGCATGCTCGAAGCCGAAGGCATTCTGACAATCCATCCTCGCTCCGGCATCCAGTTCGTGCGGCCCGGCCTTGAGCTAACGCGCTCGACCTACCAGTTCCGCGCGATCGTTGAACGCTCGGCCGTTCGCGTGTTCGCCGAAGAAGCCGGCGAGGACTTGATGAATAGCCTGGAAGTCCGGCATTCCAGGCTTTTGCGGAAGCTGGAGAAGGATGGGCTGACGCCTGACCATCTCGCGGAAATGAATCTTCTCGAGCTCGATCTTCACGGTCAAATCATCGCCGCTTTGCGTAATCCACTCATCGATACTGCATACCGTCGCATGCACAACTATCTACGTTTGCTGCGATTGGAGCGAAAGGTGACGCCTCCTATGCTTATTCGAACGCTGAAGGAGCATCTGGAAATCCTTGAGGCATGCTCTTCGAGAAACGCCGACGCGGCCGAGAAGGCGCTTCAAGCCCATTTCCAAGCGGCAATAAATCGCAACCTCGGCTTGGCTTGATCCCAGCCTATCCTTCGGTCAACTCTGGTGTTGCCGTACATGCAAAAGGCTGTTATCTCCATCTGATCGATCAGATCGCCATTCTGATATCTGAGAGGATGAAGAGATGCAGATCACCAAACGCGAATTCCTTGTTGCGACAGCAGCGCTAGCGCTTGCCAGCGGTGTCCGCTCCACAAGTGCTGCCATCGCCATCAACTATTGGCATCACTTCGCCAGCCAATCGGAAATGGCCGGCCTGGTGAAAATCATCGAGCTGTTCGGAAAATCCCATCCAGGCGTCACCGTCACGCAAGAGAGCATTCCGAATTCGGAATATATGGCCAAGGTTTCGTCGGCGGTCGTGGCCGGCGGGCGGCCCGACACTGGAATGGTTATCGCGGAACGCTTTGCCGATCTGACGGCGATGGGCGCRCTGACCGACATCACCGAGCGGGTGAAAGGATGGAAGGGAAAAGCCAATCTGCCGGACAACCGGTGGACTGGCATGTCTCAGGACGGCGCGATTTACGCGGTTCCGGCATATGCTTTCGTCGACTGGATGTACTACCGAAAAGACTATTTCGAACAGGCGGGCCTTTCAGGCCCACCAAAGACTTTCGATGAGTTTGTCGCCGCTTGCAGGAAGCTCACCGATCCGGCAAAGGGGCGCTACGCTTTCGGAATGCGCGGGGGTGCGGGGGCGTTCAAATACGCCATCGACGTCATGGAGGCCTTCGGCTCGCCCATTGTGAAGGACGGTCAGGCGGCCATCGACAAGGCTGCTGCGGTAGAGGCGATCACCTTCTATTCAAGTCTGTTCCTGAAAGAGAAAGTCGCTCCTCCAAGTGCGCCGAACGACAGCTATCGGCAGATCATGGAAGGTTTCCGAACTGGCCAGACTGCCATGGTCTGGCACCATACCGGATCGCTGATCGAAATCTCGGCCGCGTTGAAACCGGGAGAACAGTTCGCCACGGCTCCAATGCCTGCGGGACCGAAGGCACATATCGCGCGTGTTGCCTATGCCGGCAACGGCATCATGAAGGACGACAATATCGATGCTGCCTGGGACTGGATCAGCTTCTGGGGAGAAAAGGACGCGGCGATAGCCTTGTTGGAAGCGACAGGTTATTTCCCGGCATCAACGGCAGCACTTGAAGATGAGCGGATCAAGTCCAATCCAATCTACCAGGCCGCTTCGCAGACGCTCGACTTCGGTCGTCTGCCGAACAGTTTTGTCGGCGCTGCGGGCTGGTCCGAAAATGTCGTCAATCCAACGTTCCAATCCGTTCTGACAGGTCAACTCACCCCTGAGCAGGCCGTCGACCGTATGATCGAGGGTCTGGAAACCGCGCTCCGGTAGTGACGCCGACGCGACAAGATGTCGTCGCGTCCGAGAGGACGGCAAGCCGCCGTGAAAACATGGAGCCAGCCTTGCACCGTGGTCCACTTACCCGCCTCGGCGATCTGTCCGAAACACGCTACTGGGTCTACTTCCTGCTGTTTCCGAGCCTGATCCTGCTTTTGCTGGTGGTCGCCTATCCGACCCTTTATGGCTTCGTCATCAGCGTCCGTGAAATGCGTCTCACCCGACCAGGTCTCAACGGCTGGGTCGGGGCAAAGCACTACGTCGCCATGATGTCGGATCGCGTGTTTTGGATATCATTGAAGAACACAGCAATCTGGGTGGCCGCAGCCATCGCAATCGAGGTGACGCTTGGCTTCATCGCTGCGATCGCGCTGAACCGCAATGTTCCAGGCACGAAGCTATTTGGTGTGCTGATCCTGCTTCCCTATTTTTTGCCGAACGTTGTCGCAGGACACATGTGGGCGCTTTTGCTCGACCCCCGTCTGGGTGTCATCAACGACCTGCTAGTGCGGAGCGGCGTGTTGAGCACCTACAAGGCATGGTTCGCCGATCCGGCCACAGCCTTGGCCGCGACTATCCTGGTCGAGGCATGGCACGGGTTTCCATTCTTCGCGCTGCTGTTTCTGGCCGGTCTCAAAGGCATCCCCGAGGATCTTTACAAAGCCGCTGCAGTCGACGGCGCAGGGCCAGTTCGGCAGTTCCAACTGATCACCGTGCCGATGCTGAGAACGGTCATCACCGCGGCGGTTATCCTGCGCGTGATCAGCCTGGTGAACTCACCCGATCTGCTGCTCGTTCTGACCGGCGGGGGGCCAGGCAACGCCACACAGGTGCTGTCGCTCTACGCGTTCCAAACCGCCTATCGCGAATTCAACTTCGGGTATGCGGGGGCACTCTCGGTCGTCATGTTCGTCATCCTCATGGTGTTCGCAACCCTCTACATCAGATTCACACGGGTCTCGAAAGAATGACAATGTTCAAAACCAGTCGCGGTCGCCGGCTCATGGCCGACATCCTGACCTATGCTGTACTCGTCACGATGACGATTTTCTGCCTCGGACCGATCGTCTGGATGTTTTTGACGTCCTTGAAAAACGAAGCCGACATCGTGACGTCCCAGATGCAGTACATTCCTCGCACGATCACCTTTCAGAACTACCGCGCAATCTGGACGCAGTCGAATTTCCCGGTGCTGATCACAAACAGCCTGGTGGTGACAACGATTACGGTGGCAATCTGCGTCCTGACTGGAACACTTGCAGCCTATGCATTCTCGCGGCTATCGTTCAGGGGCCGCGACCGACTGATGCTCAGCTACCTCCTGGTACGGATGTTCCCGGCCGTCATGGTGATCATTCCGCTCTTTGTGATGATGCGGACCGTTGGCCTCGTCGACAGCCGCTTCGGCTTGGCGCTTGCCTATACCAGCTTCCTGCTGCCGCTGTTCGTCTGGATGCTTAAAGGCTTCTTCGACGCAGCCCCGAAAGAGCTGGAAAGCGCCGCCCGTATCGATGGGTCGACCAGATTGGGCGCCATGGTGCGCATCGTCTTGCCGCTGGCGCGCAACGGTCTTGTTGCAAGCTCGGTGTTCATCGCAATCGCCGCCTGGAACGAGTTCATTTTCGCGCTGATGCTGACGACCGGACAGGGGTCGCGGACCTGGCCGGTCGGTCTGCAACTGATGGTCGGCGAGTTTCAATTGCCATGGGGCGTTCTTGCTGCGGGCGGCATACTGAGCATTCTGCCAGTCGTCATTCTCTTTGCGATCGTCCAGCGCGCGATGGTTCAGGGCCTGACCGCAGGCGCCGTCAAGGGTTAGGAGGCGATCATGTCGAGCTTGTCCATCAGGGATATTCAAAAGTCATATGGCGCACTCAAGGTGCTGCACGGAATAGACGTCGACCTCGAGGATGGTGGCTTTCTCGTTCTCCTTGGACCGTCAGGATGCGGCAAGTCTACCTTGCTCAATATCATTGCAGGACTTGATGAGCCGTCGTCTGGTGATATTGCGATCGGGGATCGATCGGTCACGGCGCTTCCGCCGAAGGACCGGAATATTGCAATGGTTTTCCAGTCTTACGCGCTCTATCCGACAATGTCGGTCGCTCGCAACATCGGTTTTGGCCTTGAGATGCGGGGTGTCCCGGAGCAACAACGCAGGGCGGAGATTCAAAAAGCCGCGGAGATGTTGCAGATCGAACATCTTCTGGATCGGCTTCCAGCAAATCTCTCAGGAGGCCAAAGGCAGCGCGTTGCCATGGGGCGCGCAATTGTCCGGAGTCCCGACCTGTTTCTCTTCGACGAACCGCTCTCAAACCTGGATGCGAAATTGCGCGTAGAGATGAGGACCGAGATAAAAAGGCTGCACGAACGCCTCGGCACGACCATCGTCTACGTGACCCACGATCAGATCGAGGCGATGACGTTGGCGACCAAAGTCGCCGTGATGAAAGGCGGCTATGTTCAGCAGCTTGCCGATCCCAGAACCATCTACGAACGGCCTGCGAACATGTTCGTCGCCGGCTTTATCGGATCACCCGCGATGAACTTCATCAGGGGCAAATTGATCTCGGACGACGGCGGTTCCCGGTTTGAAAGCGGTGGCGTGATCGTTCCTGTCAGTATCCCAGATAACGCAGCCATGCCCCGGGACTGCGTCCTTGGGGTAAGACCGGAAGAGCTTAAGGTCGTCGAGAAGGACGATGCGGCGATCCACGGCGTGATAGACGTCGTGGAGCCAACGGGTCCGGACACGATGGTCACCGCTATGGTTGGCGGCTACGCGATCGTGGCAAGAGCTGAAGCGCGTTTCCAGGGTCGCAGAAGCGATCAGGTTCGCTTTAGCGTCGATGCGCAGAGCATCAACCTGTTCGATGCCGAAACTCAGGCTCGAATAGAGACGAGGGCGAACCGTCAGCCTTTGTGAATTTCAGGACCGTAGGTTCGATACCTGCCAACAACTCTGTTCGGCGACACTGCGGACCTGCCAGCAAACGCCATGCGGTGGTCCCGATAAGACCGACGCCGCGGACGTTTCTTGATCCGCACGGCCGGTGTTTGCCTCCTCAGCCAAACCCGTTGTCATGATGATCGCTCCTGGCCGGCAGTTGCATTCGCTGATCCCATTCGGCGGGCGGCAGGAATGGAAAACGACAGCTATGGAAAGGCCAAACGGTTCTTCGAACTCAGCGACGGGCAACCGAAGGGCCTTGTCTGCTTCTGCCATTTTGGTGAACGCGTCGGCGCGGCAGTCGTTGGTCGCCGTTTGCGAAAGATGGCAGGTTGCAAACCAAGTGGGCTTTTCGCTCAGCTTCGTGCGTTCTTTGGCCGATTGAGGCGAAAGGTCACCTGGCGCTGTAATGCCGCCGCTCGCCGCGGCGCAATCTTTGGCGTCTGCCTAATGAGCGCCAGACCCTAATCAGCATGGGTCGCATCGTCGGCGGCGCGACTTGGCGTCCACTGCCAGCGAAGTGCCGACCGCAGAGCTGCGATGTTGGCACCATTTTTGACCAATTATGCGTTCGCCGGGGCCGGTGTGGCAACGGGGTGCATTCCCGCGCGGATATGGGATTTCCTGTCAGGGATGATATCGCGGCGAAGTCCTTATGGGGGAGGAGGCGATCCCCATTTCGACGCAAGGCAGAAAGCACTTGCCTCATGCAAATTAGATGATAACGTTTCAATTAAATTGCATGCCGGAGGGCAGCAGTCATCGTTTGGGAGGACGTGAGATGACCAGCAGCAGCAGATTTATGCCTCAAATCCATCGCCGCACTCTGCTCGCCGGGGCAGGAAGTGCCGCATTGGCGGCGTTGGCCGGCCGCGCCCGGGCGCAGGATGCCGTGAGTGGCGAGCTTGTCGTTCTCAACTGGATCGGTGGTTCCGAGGCTGAGATGATGAAGACGATTCAGGCGGGGTTTGTGAAGAAATATCCCAACGTGAGGATCCGCGAGGTCAACATCACCGGGCAGGGCGATATGCGTGGCGGCATCCGTACTGCGCTGCTGGGAGGTGAAGTGGTCGACGTTCTGATCAACACCTGGCCCGCCTTTCGCAAGGAACTGTCGGATGCCGGCATGCTGCGGCCGATCGACGATCAGTGGAAGAGCTTCGGCTGGGACAAACTCATCAGCCAGTCATGGAAGGATCTGGGTTCGATTAATGGCGCGGCCTACGGGCTGACCTACACATTCGGCGACCGTTCCGGCATCTGGTACAAGAAGGAGCATCTGGCCAAGGCGGGGATCACGGCGCCGCCGAAGACGTGGGATGAGTTCCTGTCGACGTTTAGCAAGCTGACCGAGGCAGGCTACGCGGCGCCGGTTGCAATTCCCGGCAAATACTGGGCGCATGCCGAATGGTTTGAAAACCTGCTTCTGAGAACCGCAGGTGTCGAGACGGCTACCAAGCTCGCGGCTCACGAAATTCCATGGACGGATCCGGCGGTGAAGACGGCGCTCAGCAAATATGCCGAGATGCTGTCGGCCGGCTGCTGCGGCGCGACGAATACAATGCTCGCCAATGACTGGGACGGCGAGGCCGATCAGATTTTCCAGGCCAATGCGAAGAACTATCTTCTGATCGGCATGTGGATGAACAACCGGGCCAAGAATGACTACAAGCTCGTCGAGGGCACCGATTACGATCTCTTCCAATTCCCATCGCTTGGCATGGGCCACGACGACACCTCGAGCGTCGATGCCAAAGAGTTCCTGGTGACGAGCAACGGCGCCAATCCCAAGGCGGCGGACGCTTTCCTCGACTACTGGACCAGTGCGGAGGCTGCCAACCTGCTTGCCAAGAACGGCTATGCATCGCCGAGCAGCCAAGTCGACAGCGCTCTTTATGGAGAGGCGCAGAAAACGGCAACGGCCGCGGTCGCCAGTTCGAAGTTGCAATTCGTGCTGGGCGACCTGTTGCCTGGCGATCTCGTCGACGAATATCGCGTTCAGTTGCAGAAATTCCTGCAGGATCCGTCCGAGGCCAATATCGACACGGTTCTTGGCTCCATCGAAACCAAGGCCCAGGGTTCCTACTGATGGCTGGTACCTCCGCCTCCTCGGTGCGGGAAGCGGCGGGCGTGATGCAGGGTTCTGCGCTGGCGGCTGGCATCGAAGGTCGCCGGCGTCTGCTCAGGGACACGCCCGCCGCGCTTATCCTGATCGCACCGGTCATCTTGCTGTTTGCGATCGCCGTGGTCTATCCGCTGGCCGAGACGATCCGGCTGAGCTTCTGGGATATCCAGGGGCTCAGAAAGCCGGCCTTTATCGGCTTCGGCAATTATGCGCGGCTGTTTTCGGACGCTGCCTTTCGCAACACGCTGCTGACGACGCTGATCTTTACCATCGGCACGACGGTGATTTCGGTGGCGATCGGCTGGGTTTTGGCAATGCTGTGCGCGTTCGCGCCGCAACAGACACTGCCATTCCGGGTGATGATCTTTGCCGCCTTCGGCATTTCGGAAGCCGTTTCCGGTTACATGTGGATTGGCATTTATAGACCCGATGCCGGCGGTCTGCTCAATTCGGTGATCCAGCTTGTCGGGTTTTCCGGCTTTGCGCATGCATGGCTCGGTGATGCCAGTACGGCGCTCTGGGCGCTGATCATTGCCGCGTCCTGGAGCGGCGTCGGCCTGCCGCTGATGCTGATCTTCGCCGCCATCCAGGCAATCCCGAAATCGGTGCTCGAAGCAGCCTATATGGATGGCGCCAAGCCGTTCTCGACGATGCGCCACATCATGATGCCGCTGTCGATGCCGGGCGTGCGTGTCGCGGTCTTCATCAATCTTCTGGGTGCGCTGCGCGCCTTCGACATCATCTACATCCTCACCGGTGGCGGGCCAGTGCGCGCCACCGAAACCGTCGGTTATTTCATGTACCGGGAATCAATGACTCAGTTCAAACTGGGCTACGGTGYGGCCGCAACCGTTATCTTGCTGCTTGCCGTGCTCATTGTCTCGATTCCCGCGATCGTCCAGCGAACGGCCGGTGCAAAATGATCGGCAAGGCTCCCCGCTGGATTATCGTCGTCGTCGGCATCGTCGCCTTCATCTGGATCGTCCCAATCATCGGTATTGTCGTTACATCGCTGCGTCCACCGGAAGGCGTTTCGCTCGGCTGGTGGCGCTTCGATCATTTTGACTTGACGTTAAGTGCCTGGCGCCGCGTCTGGGACAAATATCCCCTTGCAGAGTCCATGTGGGCGACGATGAAGCTGGCGGGCATTGCAACCGCTTTGACGATGCTGCTGACGCCGGCTGCGGCCTATGCTTTCCACTTCCTGACGTTCCCCCTGCGCCGCGTGCTGCTGATCATCATCATCAATGCMTTCGTGCTGCCGCAGCAGGTCGTCATCATCCCGCTTTTCACGCTTTGGCGCGATCTCGGGCTGATCGACAACATTCTTTCCGTGCTCATTCCCTATGTCGGGATGTCCTTTGCCTGGTCGATCTTCCTCGTCAAAAACTTCTTCGAGGATTTTCCGTGTGAACTCATCGAAGCCGCCAAGATCGATGGCTGCGGACCGCTTGCGACCTTCCGCCACGTGGTGCTGCCGAACAGCCTGTCACCAATCTTCGCCGTTGGCATCCTGCAGTTCCTCTGGACATGGAATGCCCTGCTGCTGCCGATGCTTTTCCTGCGCAACAACGTACCTCTTCCCGTGCTGCTCGCCCGTATTTCCGGCAGTTACGAAATCAACTGGGATCTGAGATCGGTGGCGGCCATCATCACCACCATCGTTCCCCTGCTCGTTTTCCTTGTCTTCCAACGTCAGTTCGCCGCCGGATCGCAGACACGCGCCGGCGCAAAGGAATAGGACCATGCCCAAGATCACCAATAAGCCGCTGCGTTATCGCCAGATCCATCTCGATTTCCATACCTCCGAACATATCCCCGGCATTGGCGCAGATTTCGATCCGGACGCCTTCGTCTCGACGCTGAAGGCGGCGCACGTCGATTCCATCACCATATTCGCCAAGTGCCATCATGGCTGGTCCTACTATCCGACCAAGGTCGGCAAGCCGCATCCGCAGCTTGCCCGCCCGGATCTTCTCGGGGACATGGTGAAAGCGCTTGCTGCCGCCGATATCGACAGCCCCATCTATATTTCCGTGCAGTGGGACGAACTGACTGCGCGAGAGCACCCGGAATGGCGCGCCATGAGCGCCTCGAACCGCTACCATCATGACCGTCCTGCCGATCCCTCGGCAGGCAAGCAGCTGAGCCCCGCCTGGCATACGCTTTGCCTCAACCATGCGGGCCTGCGGCACTATATTCTCGATCAGGCACGGGAAGTCGCAGAAAGCTATCCGACACAGGGGCTGTTCTTCGATATCATTCTGACGCCTGATTGCGTCTGCCCGGCCTGCATCGAGCGCATGCAGTGCAATGGCCTCGACCCGGAAAATCCGGCAGACCGCCTGAAAAACGACGAAGCCGTCAACGAGCAGTTTCGCCGCGAAACCAGCGAGGCGCTGTTCGAAGAATTCCCCAACCTCAGGGTGTTCTACAATTGCGGTCATATCCACAAGCACGGGCCGGAGCGCTTCGCGACCTATTCTCACCTCGAACTCGAAAGTCTGCCGACCGGCGGCTGGGGCTACGATCACTTCCCATCCAGCGCCCGTTATGCGGCAACGCTCGGCATGGATTTCCTTGCCCATACCGGCAAGTTCCACACCTCCTGGGGCGAGTTCGGCGGTTTCAAGCATCCGGATGCGTTGGAATATGAATGCGCCCAGATGATTGCGCTCGGTTCCAAATGCCTGGTCGGCGATCAGCTTCATCCGAACGGGGCGATCAATCCCGATACCTATGCCTCGATTGCTCCGGCCTATCATCGCGTCGAGAAGCTCGAACCCTTCCTCGAGGGCGCAAAGCAGGTCTCCGAAATCGCCATCCTCTCGGCCGAACACATGAACCCGACAGGTGCACGCAACCATCCGAGCGATGATGGCGCGGCCCAGGTGCTGCAGGAGCTGAAACGTCCGTTCGACGTGCTCGATCTATCCGGCCGCTTCGAGCAATATCGGTTGCTGATCCTGCCGGACGAGATCCCCGTTGACGCGGCGCTCGCCGCGCGTCTGAAGTCTTACCTCACCGGCGGCGGCAGGATCATCGCCTCCTGGCATTCGGGCCTCGACGAAGACGGCAGATTTGCAATCGACTTCGGTATCGAAAGGGGTCCTGGCCCCGTCGCTTTCAGGCCGAGCTATGTGAAGGCCGGCAAGGATCTCGATCCCTCTATGCCGGAAACGGCCTTTGTCTTTTATGAGCAGGCCGAAACGGTTCGCTCCGTCGGTGCAACGGTATTGGCAGGGATTTTCCCCTCCTACTTCAACCGATCCTACAAGCATTTCTGCTCGCACCAGCACGCGCCCGACGATCCGGATGCCGATATGCTCGGCGCGGCCGTGACCGTGAACAAGGGTGCAGCGTATATTGCCTATCCCATCTTCCGGCTCTACCGGGCGATGGGTCAACCGCTCTACAAATACGTCGTTCGCGGGCTCCTCGACCGTCTCGTTCCCAATCCGGCCATGGTCACGGACCTGCCCTCTTCCGGCCGGGCAACGCTGACGCGCCAGATCGAGCACGACCGCCATATCCTGCACCTGCTTTACGGCCCACCGCAAATCCGGGGCAAGGACGTGCGCGGTGATGACGGCTCGACCCGTATCATGGAGATGATCGAGGACATACCGGCGATCGGCCCCGTCAAGGCCACCGTCCGGCTTCCCGCAAAGCCGAAGCGTGTCTTTGACGCGATGACCGGTGAGGATGTGGCGTGGAATGCCGGCGACGACGGAGCGATCAGCATCACGCTACCGCGCCTGCGCATCCACAGCGCCGTCGTCTTCGAAGGCGCCTGATGCAGGTGCAAGTGATGGGACCGTTGGACGTTGCTCTTGCTGCCGGCGCTACTGGTGGGCAGCGGGGCGCTGGGCTATACGACGGAAAAGTGCCTGACCAGGCACCATTCCCCCTAAATGCGTGCAGGAGCCCACTCGACATGCGACAGACGGACCAAACGGCCGGAAGGAGGCGGGGAGCCACGATTATCGATGTTGCCAGGGTGGCAAACGTCGCTGTTGGCACCGTATCCCGATATATCAACGGCCAGACCATTCGGCGCTCAAATCGTGAGCAGATCGAGCGGGCGATCCAGGATCTCGGCTATCGGCGCAATGCCGCTGCCGCCTCGATCCGCACCGACCTCACACATATGATCGGCTTCCTGGTACCGACTTTCGACGAATTCCACGCGCGCATGCTCGAGCACCTTGCCCATTCGGTGCGCCAGACCGGACGCGCACTTTTGACCTACTGCCACGGCGGAGATCCTCGCGTGGTTGCCGAGGCGCTGGATTTCTTCGCGGCGCAGCGCGTCGATGCGCTGGTCATGGATGGTACCGCGGAGGTTTATGATCGCGTCGACGACCTGATCAAGCACGACATTCCGATCATCTTCTACAACAATGACGTCCGCGGCCTGGCGGCCGACCGGGTGATGGTCGAGAACCAGCGCGCAAGCCATCGCATCGTCAGCCACCTGATCGACCTCGGCCATAGCCGCATCGGCATCCTGACCGGCGACCCGCGCAACTCTTCGGGTATAGAGCGGCTTGCTGGCTACGAGCAGGCGCTGCGCGACAGAGATATAACAATCGATCCGGCCCTTGCTGCGCGCGGCAACTGGCGCATGGACGGAGGCTATGAGGCCACCAAGCGGCTGATGTCACTCGAAACCCCGCCGACTGCAATCTTTTCCGCCAATTACGGCATGGCAGTCGGGGCGCTCAGCTGGCTGAAGGAAAACGGCCGGCATGTGCCCGAGGATATCTCGCTTGCAAGCTTCGACGACGTGGCCATCTTCCGCCTCTATGAAGCCGGCATCACCGCCGTTGCCCAGCCGGTGGCAAGCATTGCCGAAACGATCACTGACATTCTCGTGGAACGCCTGACAGAACCGTCTGGCGACGCGACGCGCAGCGTCATTCTCGAATGCGATATCATCCTGCGAGGCTCGACGCGGCGGATCAACTGACGCGTCTGTCCGCCAAAGGATTAAAGGGAGGAAGCTTTGGCCAGCGTAGAATTGCAGCATATAGACAAGTCCTACGGAAGCTTCCAGGCGATCGGCAACCTCAATCTGAGCATCGAGGACGGCTCCTTCACGGTCTTCGTCGGTCCCTCCGGCTGCGGGAAATCCACCTTGCTGCGGATGATCGCCGGTCTCGAAAAGATCACCGCTGGAGAACTGCAGATCGACGGCCGGCGCATGAACGACGCTGACCCGATCGAGCGCGGTGTTGCGATGGTCTTCCAGAACTACGCCCTCTATCCGCACATGACCGTCGAGCAGAATATCGGCTTCTCGCTGCGTATGGCTGGCATGGGCAAGGCCGAGATCGAGCGCAATGTCGCTGCCGCCGCGACGACGCTGCAGATTGAGCCGCTGATGAAGCGCAAGCCCGCGCAACTTTCCGGCGGCCAGCGCCAGCGTGTCGCCATTGGCCGCGCGATCGTGCGCAACCCGGCCGTCTTCCTGTTCGATGAGCCGTTGTCGAACCTCGACGCAGAGCTCAGGGTCTCCATGCGCGTGGAGATTGCCAAGCTGCATCGCCGCATCGGCGCAACAATGATCTATGTCACCCACGATCAGACGGAAGCGATGACGCTTGCCGACAAGATTGTCGTGATGCGAGCGGGCAAGATCGAGCAGATAGGCACTCCAGACACGCTCTATGCAGATCCGGACAATCTCTTCGTTGCCGGTTTCATCGGCTCGCCGCGGATGAATTTCCTGGATGGAACGCTCGGAGCTGATGGCCTGGTCAGGCTCGAATGCGGTGCGGTCTTCAGGCTTGGCCCCGTGCATGCGGCGGGCGACATTCCGATCAAACTCGGTATTCGGCCGGAACATTTCGTCGGACGTGACGACGCCGGTGGCGCGATCGATCTTAAGGTTGATGTGGTTGAGAACCTCGGCGGAACTCGCTTCATTTACGGCACGGCGAATTCGGGGCAACCGGTGATCGTCGAGGATCGCTCCGAGACGGCCCGTCGCCCCGGAGACACCGTCACAGCCGGTTTTCCTGCAAGCAGAGCGCTGCTCTTCGGCGCAGACGGCCAGCGAATTCGCGAAGCCCGGCGGGCAAACGGCATTTCGGCGGCGTGACCATGGCAGACAATCTTCTCTGGTACGATGCTCCGGCCCGGCTGTGGACGGATGCATTGCCGCTCGGCAATGGTCGGCTCGGGGCGATGGTTTTCGGCGACCCGCTTTGCGAGCGGCTGCAGATCAACGAATCCACCTTCTGGGCCGGCGGCCCTTATCAGCCGGTCAATCCGGATGCTTTCAGACATCTGGAAACGGTCCGGCAGCTGGTCTTCGACGGCCGTTACGCGGAAGCCGAGGCGATGGCCGAAAGACACCTGATGGCCCAGCCGATCAAGCAGATGTCCCACCAGCCGGTCGGCGATCTCCACATTGAATTTGCYCAGGCCAAAGGCGTCTCGCACTATCGCCGCGCGCTCGATCTCGAAACCGCAACGGCGACCGTGTCCTATGTTGCGGACGGCGTCGCCTTTCTGCGCGAAGCCTTCATATCACCGGTCGACGGCGTGCTGGTTTTGCGGCTCTCGGCCAACCGGAAGGCTGCGATCAATTGCCGAATATGGCTGAACAGCCCTCAGCGCGGGGAGGTGAGTGGCAGCGAGGGTTCACTGATTTTTTCCGGGACCGGAAAACCGGAGTCCGGCATTGCCGCTGCGCTGCACTTCGCCTTCGGCATTAGGCTCATCAACATCGGCGGAGTGGTCGGCAGGTCGGCCGAAGCACTGTCGGTCGAAGCAGCCGACGAAGTGCTGCTCCTCCTCGATGCCGCAACAAGCTTCAAGCGGTATGACGACGTGTCGGGAACTCCCGATGCTGACATCGCCGCGAGGCTTGGGCAGGCCCATCACCGTGGTTTCGCGCCGATGCGTCGCGATCATATCAAAGAACATCAAAGACTATTCCGTGCCTTCGCCATCGATCTCGGCTCGACTGCGGCGGCATCCCTGCCGACCGATCGCCGCATCGCTGACTTCGCCAGCGGCAAGGATCCCGCATTGGCTGCGCTTTATGTGCAGTTCGCCCGCTATCTGATGATTGCCTCGTCGCGTCCCGGTACCCAGCCCGCCAATCTCCAGGGCATCTGGAATGCAGAAACCGATCCGCCCTGGGGCAGCAAATATACCGCCAACATCAATCTCCAAATGAACTACTGGTTGCCGGTGCCCGCCAATCTGCCCGAGTGTATTCAGCCGCTTGTCGCGATGGTGGAGGAGCTGGCCGAGACGGGCAGCGTGGTCGCCCACAGGCATTATCGCGCTCGTGGTTGGGTGATGCACCATAACACCGACCTTTGGCGAGCCGCGGGACCGATCGACGGCGCCAAATGGGGCCTCTGGCCGACAGGCGGCGTCTGGCTGACGGCGCAACTGCTTGATCTGTGCAACTACCTCGATGACCCGGAGGCGATGCGGCGTAGGCTGTTTCCTGTTGCGAAAGGGGCCGCGCAATTCCTCTTCGATGTCCTGGTTCCGCTTCCAGGTACGGACTATCTGGTGACGAACCCTTCTCTGTCTCCCGAAAACGTCCATCCGCACGACGCGTCGATCTGCGCCGGTCCGGCAATGGACCGCCAGCTCATCCGGGACTTTCTGGGGCTGCTTCGTCCCCTTGCAGCCTCCATGGCCGGCGAAGACGATCTCGTCGCGGACGTCGATCGCGTCCTGCTTCGAATTCCGCCAGACAGGATCGGCTCTGCTGGCCAGTTGCAAGAATGGCTGGAAGATTGGGATATGCAGGCGCCCGAAATCCATCACCGCCACGTCTCGCATCTCTACGGTCTCTATCCGAGCTGGCAGATCAATATGGAGGACACGCCGGAGCTTGCCGCCGCCGCTCGCCGCTCCCTCGAAATCCGCGGCGACGACGCGACGGGATGGGGGATCGGCTGGCGCATTAACCTGTGGGCACGGCTTCGAGACGGCAATCATGCTTTTGACGTGCTGAAGCTTCTTCTTACCCCCGAGCGGACCTATAACAACATGTTCGACGCCCATCCCCCGTTCCAGATCGATGGGAATTTCGGTGGTGCGGCCGGCATACTGGAGATGCTGGTTCAGTCGTCTCCGAGGGAAATTCATCTCCTGCCGGCGTTGCCCGACGCGTGGCAGGCGGGGTCTTTGCGCGGTCTGCGTGTTCGCGGTGGACTGCTGCTGGATATTGACTGGCGCAACGGCATGCCGACGATGGTCACGCTGTCGGCAGTTCGGGCTGCAATCGCGAAGCTTCGTTTCGGTCAAAGGACATGGAACGTCGATCTGGGAGCCGGTGAACGTCTTGTGCTCGACGCCATCGATGGGTTTTCCAAGCGAAAGACGGGTAGCAGATAGCCTCCAGCCGACTGCACGGCATTGGCGTCAGCCATCGTCATGTGCGGATATCTGAGGGACAGAAGCGCGTCCGTGACCGGTAAACGAGTGCGGGAAGCGGATGAACAGGGAGGAATTGGAAGGGGCTGCCTGCCCATCCTTGTATTCTTCGTTGCGGTCGGGGAAGTTCACGCCGACGCAGATGATCTTTTCCGGAGCGGGCACAGACATTTCGCAGCAGATCTCCGAGGCCGGGAAATCGGGCTGCAAGCCCGCCAGCCGTGTTGCTTAGGGAGAGAGCACGCCGCTACCAAGTGCTCGTTCGGGCTTTTCGCTGAACCAATCGCGCGCCCGGAAACTGGCTACGCAATCCGTTACCCGTTGACGCTCCGAGCAGTCGCAGCGCAACTTCCGCCGGCAGCCCGGCGCGTAGCAAGCGCCTTGGTCGAAAAGAGCGCGTAAATGATCAGCGGAAGACAGACGAGATAGGATGTCCGGATGCCAGCATGTTCGGCAATGAAACCGAGCAGGGGCGGCGCCAGGAAGAAGACGACAAAGCTCATCTGGCCGAGGGCGGCGACGTTGAGATACGCCGCGCGATCTGTGCGCTGGGCCGCCGCCGAGACGGCGAGAGGATAGACCGCACTGCAGCCGGCGCCCATCAAGGCAAAGCCCGCCAGCGCGACATAGGGATGCGGCGCCCCCGACACGGCGCAGATGCCGATCGCCGAAAGAACAAGCAACATCGTGGCGACGGCCCGCGCGCCAAATCGATCGACCAGCGGATCGACGAACAGGCGCGCCAGCGCCATGCAGAAGGTAAAGAGCGTCAATCCCAGTCCGCCAAGGAAGGGCTCGACCGAAAACACATCGCGCATATAGATCGCCGACCAGTCGATCCCGGCACCTTCGACCAGAAAGGCCGCGATGCCGATCACGCAGAGCGGCATTAGGCCCCAGGTGGGAAGCGCTATCAGCGGTGCCTTGCCTTCATACAACGCGATCCGCGCCGGAGCATTCCGCATGCCGGAAATCGCCCAGATGCCGATGACAAGAACCGCGACAAAGGTCGCGGCGAGATGGAGTTCCATCGAAATGCCCGCTTGGCGGACAACCGATGAGACAAGCGCCGTGACGAAGAAGCCGAGGCTCCAGAAACCATGTGCCCTGTTCATCACGCCGCGTCCTAGCTGCGCTTCGATGCGGTCGATCTCAACATTGAGATTGATCTCCAGCGCCCCGGCGAGCAGCCCCTCGACGAAGAGCACACAGAACACGACCGGCGCCGCACCGATCCACGGCACCAGCGACAGCAGCGCAGACGTGCCGAGAACAGTAATGAATGCCGTCGTACGCGCGCCGAGCCGGGCGATCAAGGGCGAAGACAATGTCAACGAAATCAAGGCGCCGATCGCAGCCCCTATCAGTGTCAACCCAAGCTCGGACTTGTTGACGCCAAGCGCAACCTGCAAATCCGGCATCCTCGACAGCAGCGCCCCGAGCGACACAGCGAAGAGGAAGAAGCAGACATAGATCCGCTGCTGCGGCGCGATTTTCATGAGGCAACTCCGGGGATTGACGCGTCGAAGCACGCGCGTATGGACCTGTAATGTCTATCTCACGGGGCCAAAGATCGAAACTTGTTTCTGAGGTAATGCGTCGAAGAAGGTGATCTTGGGGGCCGGCGCGATTGGCCTAGCCGCGGTGACGTGCGCGTGCCGTTTGATCAAGCTTGCAAGCTCGCCACCGCGATTGTGAACGCGAGCTTCCCTTCTCCGCCAGATACAGTTCCGTCTAGCTTGACGACGGATCGCTTCACGCTGACATCATGACATGGTGCGTGTCCGAGAGCTTTCGGTATCCTCGCACGGGGGAACATAAGATATGTGCCACACAATCATGTAGCCGGATGGGTTCGGGTTTGAAGTGGACTTGCGAAAGATGCCAATGGGTTATTGCTCGCAAGGAAAGCGCAACGAGACACACCTACTCTCATATCGACCCGGATGACCGCTGCAAGATCGCTCGCTGGCGGCCGGCCGGCATCAGCGTCGAAATTATCGCCGAGAAACTCGGGCGGCATCGCTCATCGATCTTTCGTGAGATCAAGCCCCGGGGATATTGAATTCGAAACCGGATAGTAATACCTAATATCAAAGCGGTATTACGAGGTTTTGGCATGACGACGACAGTCACAGCGAAAGGGCAGGTCACCATCCCTAAAGCGGTTCGAGAATTGCTCGGGATCGTTCCCGGAAGCGAGGTCGATTTTCATCGGACTGCAGATGGTAGTGTGATACTGACAAGAGCCGACAGGAAGCAGCCCACCAGCCGCTTTCAAAAGCTTCGGGGACACGCCGGACAGGGTCTCAACACCGACGCGATCATGGCGCTCACCCGTGGTGACGTGTGACGCTCATCGACACGAATGTCCTGCTCGATCTCGTGACCAATGACGGAACTTGGGCTGACTGGTCGATTGAGCAACTCGAAGCGGCCAATCTGGCCGGCCCGCTGCTGATTAACGATGTCATTTATGCCGAACTTGCGGTCCGCTATGAGCGCATCGAGGAACTGGACGCGTTCATCGACGAGGCGGGACTGGTCGTCGCGCCGTTTCCGCGGGCGGCGCTGTTTCTTGCCGGAAAGGCCTTCACGCGGTATCGCCGGGCCGGTGGGTCTCGAACGGGTGTCTTGCCGGATTTCTTCATCGGCGCGCATGCTGCGGTTCAGCAACTTCCGCTGTTAACGCGAGACGTTGGTCGATACCGGTCATACTTCCCAACTGTCGTGCTGATCTCACCGGCTCTGTGATTTCACCGCAGGGGAGGGGCAAGATCACAGCCTTGGCATCTTGGCCGGCCCTGAACTTTCAAGAACGGATTGATGGTTCGAATATCATCAAAGGCGGGCAATAGTGGTCGAAAACGGCTCCTCATTTTGCGTTTGCAGCGACGGCGGCCGTTCCGAAACCAACTCCTCAACTTTATTGGGCCTCGTGATTACCTCTGCAACATCTTGTCAATCCCAGGCTCCGGCCGTATTGCTATTTATAGTTGAGGGCGCCTTCCTGCCGAGGAACGATGTACACATTGATCGTTTTCTCCGCGATCACCATCAGTGCTCCGGCGGCGCGGAGCTGCCTCCGCATCGGGCATGGTACCTCCCAGCGCAAGGAGGCGTTTTCCCGATTCGACGCGTACAAGTGTCTCCAACGCCTGGCGGACAAGCGCTGCGCTCTCCTTGGTGCCGGTCAAGAACCTTGCTTTGTCCAAGAGTGTGTCGTCGAGATTGATCGTTGATTGGAAGGCGTACGGGAGGCAAGCCTTCCCAAGGGGAAAAGCTCAGTTCCCATGGCAATGGCCCCATTGCGGAACCCGTCGCGCTGGGGCAAATGTCGCCTCACGCGACGTGAGGCGGGTTTATGTCATTTCAGATTGAACGGCTTGTTTCAGAACATCTGAAATGCGCGGCCGATGTATTGGTAAGTGCCTACGCTCGGCCTCCATGGAACGAGAATTGGTCGCTTGAAGCGGCAGTTGAAGATATAACCTATGTGCTCGATACACCCAGATCGATTGCGCTTGCGGCAATTGATAGAGGCAAGGTGCTCGGGATCGCATTGGGCATACGACAGCGGCGCATGCCGGTTCAGAAAAGCTCGTCCAGCATCAGGTGGAATTGTAGCTTGCCTTGGTCCGAACATATCTCAGCAACGCCGTCAAAGGTTGTCGGTTGTCAAATGTTTGTACCTTTGCGCATCCCTCACTTTCGTGGCTCTAGATTTCGTGGGGTAATCCTGAGTCAGCCGGGCGTTGGCTGCCACCGCCCCTGCCACCGGAGACTATGTCTGCCATCCGCCTCGTTTTGTGACGGYCTTCTCGCAGCCGGATTCTGGCCGCGTGTTTGGAACTAATGACGGGCGAGACTGTTTCAGCAGTGACTTTGGCATGACGCTTATGTTCCCTCCTGGCTGGGTAAGCCTCGATTTTGAGGAGACTCGCATCATGAAGATTTCATCCGGATTTCGTTCAGTCGCGGCTGCGGTTGTCGCTGCAGCAGGAATCAGCTTCGCCGGCTCCGCGCATGCCGACAGCGGTACGATCAGCTTCTCAGTCTACAAGGCTGCTTTCTTTGTGGGTGGTTCTGGAGGCGAGGGCACGCTGACCTTCCATGGTCGCCACTATCCCATCTCTGTCGGCGGCATCTCGGGCGGCCTCGCTTTCGGGGCTTCTAAGACCTATTTCCGAGGTGCCGTTCGCCACATTCGCCGCGCCMGAGATGTGACGGGGGTCTACGGTGCGGCGGGCGGTGGCGGCGCGGTCGGCAAAGGGGCCCAGGTGATCGTCATGACCAATGATAAGGGCGCCCAACTCGAGCTCTCAGGCAAGCAGGTAGGCCTGCAAGTCAACGCCGATCTCAGCGGCATTGCCATCACGGTGAAGTAAGGGCCGTCGCTCCGTTCGTCGTCCCTTCAGTCGGCCCACTACGCAGATTACAAAGATCGGCTTTCAGCGGTACGACATAGGAAGCGGTCGTTCCACTGACGGCCCCTTGAACCTGGAATTTGCGCGTTCTTCCAACGGCCAATAGTGGCCGAAGGAGAACTCAAATGGGTATCGCAAAGTATGATCCTGCTGCACTGGGTCGCCGGGCATGGAACGCCGGTCGGAAGGTCGGTGTAAAGAAGCCTTTGAAGGAGCGGCAGATTTGAGCAATTCGTTTCTTCCTCGATAGAGAGGGGCGCATGCGAGACTGGGCGCTGTTCGACCTCGCGATCGACAGCAAGGTGCGAGGCTGCGATCTCGTTAAGATTAAGATCGGAAGCCTCGTCACAGGCCAGGAGATCCGACCACGCGATGTTATAATCCAGCAGAAAACTGGACGTCCTGTACAGTTCGAGATCACGGCGGACGTCAGGGCAAGTTTTGCTTGCCTGGCTTGAACGAAGAGGCGGCACCATCGATGACTTCGCCGTCCCAGTAGGGTTGATCATGCTGATCACCAGCACTCGCCAGTATGCCCGATTGGTCGATCAGTGGGGCACTCTGAAGATTACGGCCCGCACTCGCTCCGACGAACAAAGGTCGCGATGATCTACAAAGCCACTGGCAATGTTCGCGCGGTCCAGATCCTGCACGGACATAACACGGTCAGGTATCTAGCCGTCGACATCGAGGATGCGCTGGAACCGGTAGAGATACTGAAATTTGAGAATGTGCAGTCCCGCGCTGAGCGGGCCTGTGCATTGCTGCGCGTAGGGCCTCGCCTGAAAAATCGATTGAGTGGCTATGCGCCTTCATCCCAGCCATTTGGCGCTGATCGATTCTACCCCGAAAGCAGCCGTTAGCACGTGTCGCCATCATCGGCTTTTGTAACAACAGGGTCGCTGGTTCGTTTCCTTTCAAGGCGGCTAGGTTGGGTTTCGCCGACGACCAAGGGCATGTTCATCTGAGATATTAGCGCCGTGTTTTTGCTGCGACGATCGCTTCCGCCTGTATGATGCATAGCTGTAGTTGTTCGAGCGTCATACCGTTTGCGGCATTCGCGAAGCGCTCCAGGAGATCTGTCGTTTCAGCAACTGCGTCAGCGTGTCCTGTGACGCCCAGCAGCCAATTCGGTGTTGTTCCCAGTGACGACGCTATCCGTAGCAGTGTTGCTAGGTCGGGTTCTCTTCGGCCTGCTACATAGTGCGCATATCGGCGCTCATCGAGGCCTACCCGCCTCGCGGCCTCAGCGTTCGAAATGCCCAGCTGTTCAGCTCTTTCGCGAAGCCGCTTTGAAAGAATATCCATGGGAACAATTTGTTCCTCATTGATAACGATCTGGCCACGAACGATATGGAGTGATATGACTACATTATGTAGTCTCGAAGTTTGATAGGTCGGGTCCATGGAACTACGCCAGCTCTCCTACTTCGTCGCCGTGGCCGAGGAACTGCATTTCGGCCGTGCGGCTGCCAAGGTGCGCATCGCCCAGCCGGCGCTCTCCAATCATGTCCAGGCGCTGGAGCGGGAACTCGGTTGCCCGCTGTTCATCCGCTCGACCAGGCGGGTGGAGCTTACCAGGGCAGGGGAGATCTTCCACGAACGCTGCGTCGGGATCCTGAGCGAGGTCGATCTTTCCGCCGAGATCACCAGGGCGGTGGCCGGCAAGACGATAAGGCAGATCAGGATCGGCACCGTCTATCCGGCGACCACCGGCGTGCTGCCGGCGTTTCTTGGAAAGATCGCCCGCAAGTACCCGGATATCCGCATCCATATCGCAAGCGGCAATACCGGCGACATCATCCGTGGTCTGGAAAGCGGCCAGATCAATCTCGGCTTCATCAGACCGGTGGAAAACATCGGCTCGCTGCGCTTCGCCTCGATCGCTCATGAGCGCTATCTGCTGGCCGTCGCCCGTACCAACCGGCTGGCGGAGCAGGCAGAGATTGCCATCGACGATCTGCGTGCGGAAAAGATCATCGCCTTCAATCGCAAGAACCTCTCCTATACAGAGCGGTACTTCAACGAGAAGTTCGAAGAATACGATCTGACCCGCAACATCGCCTATAGTTGCGACGATACCTATTCGCTGGTGTCGCTGGTCTCGGCCGGCCTTGGCATCGGCTTTGCGCCAGAATGGACCGAGGGCCTGCCGAACCGGGCCTTCGAGCTGAAGGCGGTCAGGGGCATCGACTTCAGGATCGGGCTTGGGGTTGCCTGGAGCAAGGACGACCCGACCGCCTCGCGCGACGACATTGTCGATATCGCCCGGTCGCTGGCGCGGCCGGCGAGGTGAGGCGCCACGGGTGTCGCCCAAGCGGAACGGCTTGCCGGGGGCAGTCGGTCCCGGGTTCCGCTCGTTCCCGAGCGGCGCGATGCTAACCCTCCTGCGGCTACCCCTTTAACCGGTCAAGCTGTGCGCGAACTGGCGCCGGCGCGGAAGCGCCTTCGCCTGGTATGCTCATTGTTTGGAGGGACGCCCTTGCCGTGGAAGTCGCGACGGTATCGCAAGAATGCGACCGGCCAGCGCATGTCCATCGCCGCCATGGCTGAAACGCCGCGTTTCGAGGAGAGAGGGTCGGCTCGAACACTCAATGGGATCTGTCGACCGGTATGTGCAGGGCAGCTCCTGCCTTTTCGGCCGCTGCTCGCAAGCGCTTGTCTCTCGTCCACAATGCTGCTCGCTGCTCGAGGAGGACCGACGCCAACAAGTGGGCATCCGTGTAGCCAATGCCCATGCTGAAAATGCCATGTCGATCGATCATTGTCATGACTTCGTCATGCGTGGCGACGATCGCTTTGCGCTGAGCCGTAAGGAAAGCCAGGACGCTGCGGCGATCCCGCAGACTGCCAAGAGCCAGTTCGCCGATGACGCTCGGGTGACAAAGTAGCCGATCACCTTCGATGACCCAACCCAGCTCGGCATTCATATGGCGGAAATGATCATTCCAAATCGAGGTGTCTGCGAGTATCACTTAGACGCAGTGCTCCGGCGGCGCGGAGCTGCCTCCGCATCGGGCATGGTTCCTCCAAGCGCAATGAGGCGTTTTCCCGATTCCACGCGAACAAGCGTCTCCAACGCCTGGCGGACAAGCGCTGCGGTTTCCTTGGTGCCGGTCAAGGACCTTGCTTTATCCAAGAGTGTGTCGTCGAGATTGATCGTTGATCGCATCATCCGCGTCCGTGATTAAGCACAAAATAGCACCATTTGATGATAAATCTACGCCTGGGAGCAGCCAAGGTGCGCGTCGCCAGCTGGCGCTTTCCAACGATGTGCAGGCGCTGCGGCGGGAGCTCGGGCTGTCCGCCGCTCATCGGCCCGACGAGACCAGTGGAAATGGTGAGGGCAGGGGAGACCTTCTACGAGTGCTGCGTCGGGATCTTAAGCGAGATCGATCTTCGGGCCGAGATCACCAGAGCGGCGGGCTGGAAAGCGGCCGGATCAATCTCGGCTTCATCAGGCCGGGGTGCAGATCGTATCGGCGGGCATCCGCCCGCCATTGGAATGCGCGCCATGGAAGGCGTACGGGAGGCAAGCGTTCCCAAGTGGAAAAGCTTCAGTTCCCATGGCAATGGCCCCATTGCGCAACCCGTCGAGCTGGGGCAAATGTCACCTCACGCGACGTGAGGCGGGTTTATGTTATTTCAGATTGAACGGCTTGTTTCAGAACATCTCAAAGGCGCGGCCGATGTATTGGTAAGTGCCTACGCTCGGCCTCCATGGAACGAGAATTGGTCGCTTGAAGCGGCGGTTGAAAATATCACCTGTGTGCTCGACACACCCAAATCGATTGCGCTTGCGGCAATTGATAGAGGCAAGGTGCTCGGGATCGCATTGGGCATACGACAGCGGCGCCATACCGGCCCAGTCATTTACCTCGACGAGCTTTCGGTGCTGCCCGAAGCACAGGGTGCGGGAATAGGGACCGCACTCCTTTCGGCGGTTTTTGAAACCGCAAGCGCTGAAGGGTATAACAGCGTCTGGTTGATCTCGAAGAGAGATGGTCAGTTGTCAGAATTTTATCGGCGTTGCGGATTCGCGATTAGCAGCAACCTTGGACTCTACTCCAAATCGAAATGATCTTGGGCAGTTTGTTCGCGGAACTCAAGGCCGTTCTGCCCAACGTAGAGCGCTGCGAAATGTCGGATGCGCCCTGACGTCGCCGACTCGGGGCATCGCACGCAACCGGGCTCATTCCCCGGCCAATTCGAATTAGCGAYAGCATCGGAGGCAACATGCAGTCCTTTATGATCTGCGCCGGAAGCTCAGATTCCCGGCCAGCGCAGCGTAAGTCGGGAGCTGCAAATGGGAGCCGGCCACGGCGTATGCGAATTGGGCCTGCTGATCGCTGCCAGCCGCCTCCTTGTCTGTCGTCGGTGAACGGCATTTAGAGAAGCGATACCCGCCTTATCGGACGCACGCAAAGAGCATCCCGAAGTTGCTCCGGAACAATCCGTCCGCTCATCGCTACGCATCGAGCGGGCGTTGTGCGGCAATCGAGATTAGTTCCTTGAAGTGAACAACAATCCTACCTTCGCGACAAGCATCCTCCGCTTCCCAACCGAACTTCCACGCGTCGTGACGCGCAAGCCAATCTCCGAGAGCACTAGTATCACTAATCGGCACCCTATGGGCCGCCAGGTATGGGTTCTCGTGGGCCTTTAGACCGAGTACCCGCGCCCTTGAGCCTGCTTCCTGCAAATCGATCAGCTCTTCAATTGTCATGCGCGATCCCCCCGGTCAGCAACGGTAACATTGCAGTCCGCGCATGCAAGTGAATGCTAATTAATGGGTTAATTTGGCACAGTTGCGAGTGCAAAGCGCCTCTGGCCGGTGGTGCCGCCTGCGGCATGAAACTTTGAGTCGGGCTTTTTACGGCGGGTTCAGGCTGAACAAATAGCTATCTGGCGACACCGAAAGTGATGGTGAACTGCGAGACTGCCGTTCGTGGACATTTCGGATCGTTGGTTACGTGCCAGCAATTCCGTATCTCGTCGTCTTCGCGATGATGGGTGCCGCTAGCGGTTCGTCGCGAGCGGAGTTGTGGGATCGGCCGCGCGACCATGCTCGTTGCCAACGCCGAAGTTGAAGCTCTGCCTATCGGCCTCGAAAAAAGCGCCCTTGACTCCTCCTAAAAAAAGAACAAAATAAGAACATTCTTACAGCGATCCGATACCCCGTCCCGAGAATGGAGGATGCTGCATGCCTACGATCTTGTATAGAAATGATCAGGACATCTCGCCCCAGGACGTCATGAAGATCGCGGTCTACGCCGAGCATGTCGGCAGACAGTGCTATGACGTTTTCGAAACGGATGGTTCGAGGTCTCGGTCAGAAAGCCTGTCCCGTCGGGCGCAGGACGTGTCTGATTCACTTGATTTTGGAGACGACCCATACTTTTCACCGGAGACGATGAAAAAGGTTCTCGACCTTCGCAATACAGTCTGGGGCATGTGCTTCGACTATTTCGGCGAGCGCGGACATCTCGGCAAGTCCATGGACCTGCTCAGAATGGCCCAGGACGTGGAAGACGTTCTCGACAAGCTCGTAATCCGCTACCTTTCTCCTGAGGAACTGGAAGAGGCTGAGGCTGATTGGGCACATGAATCTCAGTTCTATCCGAAGATCGAAGGGGACAATCCAAATATCATTCCCCGCGATGACAAGGGCTTCGGGGCGAGCGCTTGAAATCCTGCCTCGTCATAGCCGGTCTATTTTGATCGAAACGAGTTCCTTCATATTTGGCAGGCCGGTGGCCCGACAGCCGGTTCCGCAGTCTACTTCGCCGGCTTGAACGATGCTTCGGCTGCGTCCATCGGATTGATAGGTCTGCGGGGTCGGTTTCCCATAGTTTCTGCCATAAGGGACAGTCCGGGTCGGGCGCCATTCAAACGCTCCGGCCCAGCCGATGCTGGCGGCCTAAAGCGCAAGCCGCAACTGCGGTGCTGTACGAGAGGCCCGCCGTTCTTCCAGTGAGGACAGTGTGACGCCGAGCAGGCGTATCCCTTTTCGCGGCGGGAAGATTGGCGCAAGGAGAAGGTCGACCACCTCCTCCAGATCAGTGATCGTCGGCAGAGGTGCGGGAACGGTCTTGCTGCGGGTGATCTGGCTGAAATCGGCATATTTGACCTTGAGGGTCACCGTCTTGGCACCGATCTCATTGGCCTCGCAGTATCCCCAGACCTTCTCGATCAGTGGCTGAAGGCCTTCGCGGGCGGGCTCAAAGGAATGGATGTCCTGCGAAAACGTGTCTTCCGCACCGACGGATTTCCGCACGCGGTCCGGTTTGACCAGACGATTGTCGATCCCGCGGGCGATCCCATAAAAATACGGTCCTGACTTCCCGAAATGTTCGACGAGGAAGTCGAGCGTTCTCTCCTTGAGGTCAGCTCCAGTCTCGATCCCGAGCCGATGCATCTTCTCGGCCGTCGCCGGTCCGACACCATGAAACTTCTTGATGGGCAGGCGTTCGACGAAGGCCGGACCGTTCTTCGGCGTGATGACGAACTGGCCGTCCGGCTTGTTCTGGTCGGATGCCATCTTGGCGAGGAACTTGTTGTAGGAAATGCCGGCCGAGGCGGTGAGCCCCGTGGTCGCTTTGATCCGGGCGCGGATTTCCGCGGCGATCTCGGTAGCGATCTCCATGCCTTTGAGATTTTCAGTGACGTCGAGATAGGCCTCGTCAAGCGACAACGGCTCGATTATCGGGGTGTACTCGGCAAAAATCGCCCGGATCTGCAACGACACGGCCTTGTAGACATCGAAGCGCGGCTTGACGAAGATCAGGTCGGGGCATTTGCGCTGCGCAGTCACCGACGGCATGGCGGAATGAACGCCGAACCTTCTGGCTTCATAGCTGGCGGCCGCCACCACGCCGCGGGCAGCAGGACTGCCGACGGCAACCGGCAAGCCACGCAGCTCCGGATTGTCACGCTGCTCGACCGATGCGTAGAAGGCATCCATGTCGACATGCACGATCTTGCGCGGCCGCCTGCTGCTTTCTTCGCCTGTCATCCTCTAGTTTCCATCAGCGAGACCATTCCCCAAACATGGAAAGTGTGCTCCGCACTTGTCACCTTGGGGCGTCTGCATCCGTTCGCAGCCCATCGCCATGCGTCGGCGGATTTCCGCGAAGCTGACGCTTGCGCCAAACGCTTTCACCAAGAGATTGCGCTCATGGGCTGAATGGCGATCGCAGACACGACAGATGAGTTCGATGACCGGGACCTTGTGATCCTTCAGTCTCGGCACCGCATCGTCCACAGGCCGCGTAAGGCGCATCCGAAAATATTCCTTCTTCGCCATCCGATTGAATCCGCTGGCGATTTTTCTGCCTTGAACTCGTGCTCAACTTCAGCGGGTCATATGCGCATTGACTCATTTAGGCCTTGAGAACAGATACAGAACATATTGCTGTTACTCAAGCTGAAAACGGGTTGCCGTCGAAGGGAAATCATGAACTCAGCCGTCGGCCCAAACGCTGTCCTCGACGGCCTGCGCGAGCAGATAGCGCATCTGGAAAGCGCCAGCCAGCGCAAGCGAGGCGTTCTGCCTTTCGGCGTGGCGCAGATCGATGAGCGGCTTCCGGGCGGTGGATTGGCCTACGGGGCGCTGCACGAATGCGCCGGCGGCGGGGCCGGCACCGTCGATGGCGCGGCGGCCGCCCTGTTCGTGGCTGGCATTGCCGCGCGTACCAAAGGCAAGGTCGTCTGGTGCCTGACACGTCCCGACCTGTTCTTCCCGGCCCTGGCGCAAGCGGGCCTGCATCCGAACCGGGTCGTCTTCGTCGAGTCCGACAAGGAGGAGGACGTCCTTGCCAACATGGAGGAGGGCCTCTCGTATGGCGGTCTCGGTGCGGTGATCGGCGAGATCGTCCGCCTGCCGATGGCGGCGTCCCGGCGGCTGCAGCTTGCTGCCGAGAAGACCGGCACGATGGCGCTCGCAGTGCGGCGGTGGCGACGGCAGACCGAGGCCAGCGACTTCGGGCAGCCGACGGCGTCCACCACGCGCTGGAGGGTGAGCGTCATTTCAAGCGAGGAGCTGCCGGTTCCAGGCGTCGGGCGGGCGAGGTGGTTCCTGGAGCTGATGAGGGTGAAAGCGGGTGAGTGCGCCGAGTTCGAAGTAGGAGCCTGCGATGCCGAGGGTCGTATCGATATTTTTCCCCGACCTGCCAACCGACAGGATCAGGCGGGCCGATCCCGCTATTCCCGTTGAGCAGCCGATCGCCGTCATTTCGAAGAGTGGCTCCAAGCGCTGGGTCTCGGCCGCCGACGCCGCGGCCAGAAAGGCCGGAATCCACGTCGGCATGCCGGCCGCCAAGGCGCAGGCACTCTTCCAGGGCCTGCGGATGATCGACGCCGATCCGGCCGCCGATGCGGCGGCGCTTGAGCGCATCACCATGTGGGCGCTGACGCAGTATTCGCCGATCGTCGCCGTCGACGCGCCGGACGGCATCGTCATGGACACGGAAGGTGCTGACCATCTTCAGGGCGGCGAGGAGCCGATGTTGACGAGCATCGCCAATCGGTTCCGCGCCAAGGGCCTGACAGCACGGGTCGCCATCGCGGATACATGGGGCGCGGCTCATGCATGTGCCCGTACCATTGACCGCGAAACCGTCATCATACCGAGTGGCGAGACCATCCGGGCCGTCGAACGCCTTCCGATCTCGCTACTGCGGCTACCCGAGAAGATCGTGGGCGATCTGCGCATGCTCGGCTTCCGGGCGATCGGCGAGCTGTCGGCGACGCCGCGCGCTCCCTTGGCGCTTCGCTTCGGCCCGGAGATCGGACGGCGTCTCGACCAGATGTTTGGCCGCGTTTCCGAACCGATAGATCCGATCCGTAGCCCAGAGCTCATCGAGGTCGTTCGATCGTTCGCTGAACCAATCGGTGCGGCGGAAACCATCGACAAGTATGTCGGCCGACTGATTGTTCAGCTCGTCGCCCAACTCCAACGGAAGGGTCTTGGCGTCCGCCGGACCGATCTCATCGTCGAGAAGGTCGATGGGACCAGACAGGCGATCCGCGCGGGCACCGCCAAGCCGGTGCGAGACGTCGCCTGGCTGACGAAACTGTTCCGCGACCGGACGCAGACGATCGAGCCGGGTTTCGGGATCGAAAAGCTGACTCTCGTCGCCGTGATGTCGGAATCGCTCGAGGAGACGCAGAAGGCCTCCTCGCTTGTCGACGATGAGGACGCCGACATCACGCCTCTGATCGACGTCCTCGGCAATCGAGGCCAGCGCGTCTACCGGGTCGCGCCAGTCGCGTCCGATGTTCCGGAGCGTAGCGTCCAGCGTATCGCCGCGGTCGGCAAGGACGTGACGGAAGATTGGGTCCACCATTGGCGGCGGCCAGTGCGGCTGTTTGCGCGTCCCGATCCGATCGAGGCAATAGCCCTGCTGCCGGATCATCCGCCGGCCAGCATCACCTGGCGCGGCAAGCGTCATCGCGTAAAACACGCGGACGGACCGGAACGCGTCTTCGGCGAATGGTGGAAACGCGACAGCGAACTCGAGGCGGTGCGCGACTATTTCGTTATCGAAAACGAAAGCGGCGAGCGATACTGGATCTTTCGCTTCGGCGACGGCATCGATCCCGAAACAGGCCCCCATAGGTGGTTCATGCACGGGATATTCGGATGAGATATGCCGAGCTCCAGGTCACGACGCATTTCAGCTTCCTTCGCGGCGCATCCTCCGCCGACGAGCTCTTCGTTACCGCCAGGGAGCTCGGCATCGACGCTCTCGGCGTTGTCGATCGCAACAGCCTGGCCGGAATTGTTCGGGCGCTCGAGGCGTCGCGCGCGACAGGCGTCAGCCTCGTCGTTGGTTGTCGGCTGGATCTGCAGGATGGCATGTCGATCCTCGTTTATCCCACAGATCGCGGCGCCTATTCGCGGCTCACCCGGCTCCTCACACTTGGCAAGGGAAGGGGCGGCAAGGCGAACTGCGTCCTGAGCCTCGACGACGTCGCTCTCTATTCTGAGGGGCTGCTTGGAATCCTGGTGCCTGACCTTGCTGACGAGAACTGCGCCGTCCAACTTCGCAAGATGGCTGAGATATTCGGGGACCGGGCCTATGTCTCGCTTTGCCTCCGGCGTCGTCCGAACGACCAGTTGAGGCTGCACGAATTGTCGAACATGGCAATGAGGCACCGCGTCCGAACAGTCGTCACGAACGACGTCCTCTTTCACGAGCCGGGCCGACGGCAGCTCCAGGACGTCGTYACCTGCATTCGCAACAAAAACACCATCGACGACGTCGGCTTCGAGCGTGAACGCCACGCCGACCGATACCTCAAGCCTCCGCAAGAAATGGAGAGACTGTTTCCACGCTACCCCGAAGCGTTGGCGCGGACGATGGAGATCGTCGAGCGATGCAGGTTCTCGCTGGAAGAGCTGACCTATCAGTATCCCGAGGAGGCAATCCTCCCTGACAAGAGCCCGCAGGAATCCCTCGAGCACTATGTCTGGGAGTGCGTGCCCAGCCGCTATCCGGAAGGACTGCCGCCGGAGGTTCTCAGAATCGTCCGTCACGAACTCGATCTCATCCGGACGATGAAATACGCTCCCTACTTCCTGACCGTGTTCTCGATCGTCCGCTTCGCCCGGTCGCAAGACATCCTTTGCCAGGGGCGGGGCTCGGCGGCGAACTCGGCTGTCTGTTACATCCTCGGCATCACCAGCATCGACCCCTCGACCAATGATCTCCTGTTCGAGCGCTTCGTCTCCCAGGAGCGCGACGAGCCGCCGGACATCGACGTCGATTTCGAACATGAGAGGCGTGAGGAGGTCATTCAATGGATCTACAAGACCTACGGAAAGGACAAGGCCGCACTCTGCTCAACAGTCACACGCTACCGGGCGAAGGGTGCCATCCGCGACGTCGGCAAGGCGCTCGGCTTGCCTGAGGACGTCATTAAAGCCCTGTCCTCGGGCATGTGGGCGTGGTCGGAAGAGCTGGTCAGCGATCGCAGTCTTCGTGATCAGGGCCTGAACCCTGAAGACCGCCGCCTTGCGCTGACCCTTAAGCTTGCGCAGCAGCTCATGGGCGCCCCTCGGCATCTGGGACAGCATCCTGGCGGCTTCGTTCTGACGCACGACCGCCTCGACGATCTCGTCCCGATCGAACCCGCCGCAATGGCCGACCGGCAAGTGATCGAGTGGGACAAGGACGACGTCGAGGCGCTCAAATTCATGAAGGTCGACGTCCTGGCGCTCGGCATGCTGACCTGCATGGCGAAGGCCTTCGCGCTCATCGAAGAACACAAGGACGAGCACCTTGATCTGGCGAAGATCCCTCAGGAGGACCAGGCGACATATGCGATGATCCGAAAAGCCGACACCCTCGGCACTTTCCAGATCGAGTCGAGGGCGCAGATGGCAATGTTGCCGCGCCTGAAGCCGCGGACCTTCTATGACCTCGTGATCCAGGTTGCGATCGTCCGGCCTGGCCCGATACAAGGTGAYATGGTGCATCCCTATCTCCGGCGCCGGGAGGGCAAGGAGCCAGTCGTCTATCCGACGCCGGAACTGGAAGCCGTTCTCGGCAAGACGCTCGGCGTCCCGCTCTTCCAGGAGTCTGCCATGAAGGTGGCGATGGTTTGCGCCGGATTTACCGGCGGCGAGGCCGACCAGCTTCGCAAGAGCATGGCCACCTTTAAGTTCACCGGCGGCGTCTCGCGCTTCAAGGACAAGCTCGTGTCCGGCATGATCAGGAACGGGTACACGGCCGAGTTTGCCGAGAAGACCTTCAGCCAGCTCGAAGGATTTGGTAGCTATGGATTCCCGGAATCCCATGCGGCATCGTTTGCCTTGATCGCCTATGCCTCGAACTATGTGAAATGCCACCACCCTGACGTCTTTTGCGCGGCGCTGCTGAACTCGCAGCCCATGGGATTTTACGCGCCGGCCCAGATCGTCGGTTGCGCTCGGAACCACGGGGTCGAGATTCGGCCTGTCTGCATCAACAATTCCCGGTGGGACTGCATACTCGAATCCGTTGCCGGTGCCGATCGCCACGTCGTTCGCCTGGGGATGCGCATGGTGCGCGGCCTCGCTGCCGCCGATGCCGCGCGCATCGTCGCTGCCCGCATGGATCACCCGTTCGAAAGCGTTGACGATATGTGGCGACGGTCTGGCGTCCCGGCGGCTTCTCTGGTCGAGCTCGCCGAAGCCGACGCCTTCCTGCCGTCGCTGGGACTGCAGCGGCGCGACGCCTTGTGGGCGATCAAGGCCCTGCGTGACGAACCCCTTCCGCTCTTTGCAGCCGCCTCGGAACGAGAGGCGAGGGCGATCGCCGAGCAGCAGGAACCCGAAGTCGCCCTCCGTCAGATGACGGAAGGGCACAACGTTGTCCAGGATTACAGTCACATCGGGCTGACGCTGCGCGACCATCCGGTCACCTTCCTTCGAAAAGCCTTGACGGAACGCCGGATCGTCATCTGCGCGGAAGCTATGAACGCGCGGGATGGTCGTTGGTTGATGACGGCTGGCCTTGTCCTTGTCCGGCAGAGACCTGGCAGCGCCAAGGGCGTCATCTTCATGACCATCGAAGACGAGACGGGTCCGGCCAACGTCGTCGTCTGGCCCAAGCTCTTCGAGCAGCGGCGTCGCGTCGTCCTCGGGGCGTCGATGATCGCGATCAATGGGAGAATTCAGCGTGAAGGCGACGTCGTCCATCTGGTTGCCCAGCAAGTCTTCGATCTGTCCGGCGATCTGTCCGGGCTGGCCGACCGCGATGCCGAGTTCCGGCTCCCGACCGGCAGGGGAGATGAGTTCGCGCATGGGTCGCCCGGAGGTCCGGATTCGCGGGACAGGGTGGCGGCCGCAAAGCCGAGAGACATCTTCATTCCGGATCTGCACATCGACACCCTGAAGGTGAAAGCGCGAAATTTCCACTAAGCGGCTGGCTTGTCCTCGCAGGATCCGCAAGCAGTGCAAAAATCCTCGCTGCAAAGTCCACACCGTCGAAACAAGACGCTGGGCGTCGCTGAGTAGTGCTGGAGGGAAATCAATTCGTTTTGAATGACTGCATAAGAGCGTAGACCATAGGGTTTCATTTAAAATTACAACTGTTATTCAAGTAAAATTGAAAAGCAACCTCGAATACACTTCCGTGAAACCTGAGGTATACAAGTGGAACCTTTGAGTGTTTCTGGTGTTTTATTTTGGTCGCTCGGCAATTGTTGTTTATCCCAGGCAACCACCACTCTTGTGCGCTGGGCGGCCACTCGTCCCTAGCGTTTAGTAGTTTGATTGAGAGCGCTCGAATGGCTAGCGGAGGCTATCATCGTGGGAAGGGGGACGTTCCCCCGGAGGCAGGCTTAATAAATCGCCTGCGAGTTCGTATCGCCCGCCCGCCGAGACTGTTTCGTCTGGCAATTGGATGGACAGTGTACATGGCTCTCGTGTTGCTCATGTTCGTTGTGACCTTGATGCCGGTTTGGTGGTCACGATAATGTTGCGGACAGGCATCCGCCGACTGCGGTGGCGCGGGGATTCTAAAGGGCCCGCGATCACTGGAGGGCAGGCCCAGACGTTCCTGACCTCACACTCCGGACTTAATTGGCTGGAATTCGCCGGCGGACGCCTGCTAAATTGCGGTATCCTAGTGGGAAGTCGCCGTTTCTCAGATCTAGCAGAACCCGTTCAACTTGAGGATCTTATGGGCGTCGATTGCCGCCTGGAGCTGATCTTCTGAGTTTCGATCTCCTCGGTTGGCGTCGGGATGGTGCAATTTGAGCATCTGCTTATAGCGGCGTCTAATCTCCTCAGGCGCCGCGTCCTGCGAAAGGCCGAGCGTTTCGAAGGCTTTTGCTTCCAATACCTTGAGCTTGCGTCGCTGGAGATCGGCTTTCGTTGCTTGATGTTGTGCAGCAATCTTGCGTGCGTTAAGGGTTTTTGCCGTACCGGAGCGGACGGTCGAAGGAAGCGGCATCTCTGTCGCGTGATCAATGCGGGTCCCCCACGTCTTACGGCTGCCGCTTGCTGCTTCCTTCTGATAGCGGGYGGTCACAGGATCGGACAGATTGCTCGCGAAATTATATCCCTTGTTGTATTCCCTCGTATGTTGCGGGCAGAACATAAGATACAAACCATCCCCATCTCGCCCAACGGGCGCACGATTGGTGCCGTCTCTTTCGCAGCCGTCCCACTGGCATTTCGACTGGCAAGGCTCCCGTAGCGGAGCTGATTTTTTGCTCGTTGGCCTCAGGCCGACGAAAATTTTCGAATCAAATGTCATCGCGCGTTATATGGCGGTCTCCATCGGGCCGGCAAGCATCCACGCAGAGTGGTCGGTCCAGGCCTTGCAAGACTGCGGCTGCCTTCGAGCGGCGATCCTCAGGCGGCCTCGCATCAAGCCACGAATATCAAACAGGTGAACAATCTAGCTCGGTCGACCTTGGCTTGTGATTTCTATTGGGAAGTTTCGATCATCCGGCGCGGGCACCCAGCGTAGCCGGTGCGTTTAGTTCGGAAACAATTCGTAAAAGACGGAAATGTTCAGAGCATGATCGTGCCACGAACCGGTGAGTTACTAGCAGGACGTCCTTCGAAGATTCACCGCCGATTAAACAACAGCAAAGGCGCCTACTCGTGGCTGACATCAATATACCGTCTTCTCCGATCCGAAAAAATGACAGCGCCTATCAAATCGAATGCAAATTCGCACTCGAGCCCTCACTTACCAGGCTTTTCGAAAAGGCACGCTCCGCCGGCTGGGACCCACAGCACATTGCCCTCGCAGTCGCCGCGCTCGGTTGGGAGCTGCTGGTCGATCAGCGCGATAGGATGCAATGTGAAGGATGCGGCATTGAACACTAGGCTTCATCCGGTCCGCGGCATCGGCGGATAGCTCTGCCAAAGCCAGGATATGGATGGTAACGAGCAAACAACGCTGTGGCGATCGATGGCGTCCGAATCCCGAACCAGGCGAGTGCGGCTTGCCTTGCGCCTCGCATTTGCGCCAAACCATTTCTGAGAACAGACATTTGAAACAAGCTCAACGCATGGTTGGGCGACCATAGTAAGTACAACGAAAGAAAGAGCAGGTTCGTTTAAAACGGACCTGCCAGAGGAAGGTATCCTCAGYTGGCGACGAAAGAGAGGTTCCACAGGACTTTACCGCGGGAGATTGTCGGAGCGGAGGTCTGCGTGCAGGTGGGGGCCCGAGTTCCACCTGAAATGGCGACCCAAGCCGGCGTTCCGGCAAGTGAGAGCGCTTGGCCGGTCGCAGGATCATAGTTGACGCTCAACGAGGCTCTGCACGTCCGAGCCGGAACGACACCTCTGGTCATATCGAAGCGAAACGTCATGAAGCCGTCGATGGTGTTGCCTTGCGCCGTAAAGACAACTGACGCTCCATTAGAGATGCTGGAGGGGAAGTTGGGCGTGCAGCCGATGCAACTAATACTGCCGACATTCGCAGTACCGGATGTGCTGTTGTTTTTGATTGTCACCTCAGTCGTGGCAGCAAGAGCCATAGCAGGAATTGCCGCTGCCATGACGGCAGCGAGAATCAATTTTCGAAAAAGCATGGTCGTTTCTCCAAGTGTCACAATATTTTCTTTGAGCGCGTCGAAAAAAGGCCAGTGCAGCTCTCTGTAGGCGTGATCCCGGAGGTAAATAACGTTTTCGTGAAGCTCCACACGAATGAGGGACTTGCCGGGTGGGGCGAAGCGAGCCCTTTCCTCCTCTCACGGGAGATAATCAATCTGCCAACATCTCAACTGCCAAGCGTCTCGGGGAGTTGATCTGAACCCTTCAAACTGGGCCAATTTTAGCTAGAGTTTTCCGGTGCGTTTTCCTTGCTGGGAAAGGACGGAAGACGATGAAGGCATCTCCGAGATGGACAAAGTCGCAACCTTCCTCGGTCGCAAGCTGCCAGTGGTCGTTGACGGTCAGCTGACATCGATGTTTAGCGCAGACTGCTAATGCGCGGCGGATCTCGGCGCGCCGTTCAGTCTCCGGGCGATCCTTGATGCGCAACTGCACCAGCTTGACGCCGAGGGGTACCAGCCGGGCAATCCACTCGGCGCTGTCGACGATCAGGTAGAACGGAGCGAGCTTCATGTGAACACCGCCTTTCCGATCACCGGCGTGGAGGGGACGGCCATGTCGCGTGGCTCCAGCACGCCAGCGTCAAAGGCCTGCTTGCCGGCGGCGATTGCCGCGGCAAAGGCAGCTGCCATCGCCGCGGGATCTCCGGCGCCGGCAACGGCGGTGTTGAGCAGAACCGCATCGAAACCGAGCTCCATCACCGCAGTTGCGTGCGACGGTCGGCCGATGCCAGCATCGACAATCAGCGACACGTCAGGAAAATGCGCCCGCATTGCCCTGAGCGCTGTCGGATTGAGTGGCCCGGCGGCACTGCCGATCGGTGCGCACCAAGGCATGAGCACCTTGCAGCCGGCCTCCAGCAGTCGTTCGGCCACGACCAGATCGTCGGTCGTGTACGGGAAGACTTCGAAACCTTCGCCGACGAGAATGCGAGCCGCCTCGACGAGACCGAAGACATCCGGCTGTAACGTATCATGGTTGCCGATGACCTCGAGCTTGATCCAGTCGGTGGCGAACAGCTCGCGGGCCATCTTTGCGGTCAGCACGGCTTCCGCGACGCTGTGGCAACCTGCAGTGTTGGGAAGGATACGAACGCCGAGCGCGCGGATCATCTCGAAGAAGGCTCCCCCACTGCGGCCGCCAGACATCTCACGACGAAGCGAGACGGTGACGATTTCCGTCGCCGATTGCCTGACGGCCTCGGAGAGGACGGCAGGAGAGGGGTAACGCGCTGTGCCGAGCAGCAGACGGGAGTTTATTTCGGCGCCGTAAAGCGTCAGCATCCGTCAGCCTCCCTGCATCGGCGACAGGATTTCGATCCTGTCATTGTCGTTGAGCGAACGATCGAACCGGTCTTCGCGATGGACCAGCTCACCGTTGACGGCTGTCGCCAGCCAGTCACCCTCGTATTCCATCAGGACTAAAAGCTCCGACAGCGTCTCAGCCGCGACATCCTGGGCCTCGCCGTTAACGATCAATTTCATGGGGCATTCCTCCCGTGGTATGTTGGTTGAAGACAAGTTCAGCCGCCTCGGCCGCCATGGATGGCGCGAGCAGAAAGCCGTGGCGGTAGAGGCCGTTGAGCGAGATCACCGTTCCCTGATGGCTTGCACGTGGAAGATTGTCCGGAAAGGCTGGGCGAATTCCGACACCCGTTTCGATTATGGTTGCATCGGCAAAGGCCGGAAATAGCGTGTATGCAGCGTTGAGCAGTTCCATCAGTGAACGGGCGACAATAGGCCCGTCGAATTCCGTCTCGATCATTGTCGCGCCGACCATGAACACACCGTCTCCACGCGGGACGATGTAGACGGGGAAACGCGGATGGAGCAGGCGGACCGGCCGGGAGAGATCCACGTCAAAGCTTCTAAGGTAAAGCATTTCGCCGCGGACGCCGCGTAACTCCTTTGCCTCGCCAATGCGCGCTGCGCCCGTGCAATCGACGACACTGTCGAAGCTCTCGTGTGGGCTCTCGCCCACGAAGGTGACCCCCTGAACCGTCAGCTTGGTGCGCAGCAGACACAACACTCGCCGGGGATCGAGATGGGCTTCGCGGCGAAAGAACAGCCCGTGCCGGAACCGCCCGCCAAGAGAGGGTTCCAGCGCCGCAATCGCCGGCTCTTCCAGCCATTCATAACCCGTCGTGCGGCAGGCAAAGCGTCGCAGTTCACCAAGATCGCGAGCCGAGGCGACCACGAGCGTTCCGTTGCGTCGCACCTCTCCCGGCACCATTGCCTCCCATTTGTCGGCGGCGGTGAGACCGCGCATGAGTACCGCGTCATCAGCACTCTCCCGCTCGCACCAGGGCGCCAACATTCCGCCCGCGAGCCACGAAGCAGCACGCCTGAAACCGTCATATGGATCGAGCACGGTAACCTCGGCATCTCGAGCGCGCAGTTCATACGCCACCGTCAGGCCGGCAACGCCGGCCCCTTTGACAAGCACACGCATCTCATTCGCCCGAATGTTGCAGGGTTTCTACCGGCATATAGAGGTCGCCGCCCTCGCGATAACGCGCTGCCATCGCATCCAGACCCTCCTTCTGCGCTTCGGCGCGGATATCGTGCGAGATGCGCATGGAGCAGAATTTCGGGCCGCACATGGAGCAGAAATGGGCCACCTTATGGGCTTCCTTCGGCAGCGTCTTGTCGTGGAAGCTGCGGGCGGTTTCTGGGTCCAGCGAGAGGTTGAACTGATCTTCCCAGCGGAATTCGAAACGGGCGCGGGAGAGCGCGTCGTCGCGCAGCTGTGCCGCCGGATGCCCCTTGGCGAGATCTGCGGCGTGAGCCGCGATCTTGTAGGTGATGACGCCTACCTTCACGTCGTTGCGGTCGGGAAGCCCCAGATGCTCCTTGGGCGTGACGTAGCAGAGCATCGCCGTGCCGAACCAGCCGATCATGGCTGCGCCTATCCCAGAGGTGATGTGATCGTAGCCCGGCGCGATATCGGTCGTCAGCGGCCCGAGCGTGTAGAAAGGCGCCTCGCCGCAGACTTCGAGCTGCTTGTCCATGTTCTCCTTGATCTTGTGCATCGGCACATGGCCGGGGCCTTCGATCATCACTTGGCAGTCTTTCGCCCAGGCGATCTTGGTCAGCTCTCCCAGTGTTTCCAGTTCGGCGAACTGCGCCGCATCATTCGCGTCGGCGATCGAGCCGGGGCGCAGGCCATCGCCGAGCGAAAAGGAGACGTCATAGGCGCGGCAGATGTCGCAGATCTCCTCGAAATGCTCGTAGAGGAAGCTTTCGCGATGGTGATGGAGACACCACTTCGCCATGATCGAACCGCCGCGCGATACGATGCCCGTCACACGGTTGACGGTGAGCGGGATGTAGTGAAGCCGCACGCCGGCATGGATGGTGAAATAGTCGACGCCCTGTTCGGCCTGTTCGATCAGCGTGTCGCGATACACCTCCCAGGTCAGGTTCTCGGCAATGCCCTCGACCTTCTCCAGCGCCTGATAGAGCGGCACGGTACCGATCGGCACCGGCGAATTGCGGATGATCCATTCGCGGATGTTGTGGATGTTGCGGCCGGTGGAGAGATCCATGACGGTATCGGCGCCCCAGCGGGCCGCCCAGACCATCTTCTCAACCTCCTCCGCCATCGATGAGGTGACGGCGGAGTTGCCGATATTGGCGTTGATCTTCACCAGAAAATTGCGACCGATGATCATCGGTTCGGCTTCCGGATGGTTGATGTTGGCGGGGATGATCGCGCGTCCCGCCGCCACTTCCTGCCGGACGAATTCCGCCGTCACATGGTCCGGAATATGGGCGCCGAAGCTCTCGCCGTCGCGGATCATGGCGTCCGCCTGCGCCTTGCGGCCGAGGTTCTCGCGAACGGCGATGAATTCCATCTCGGGCGTGATGATGCCGGCGCGCGCATAGGAGAGCTGGGTGACGGCACTGCCATCCTTTGCGCGCAGCGGCTGGCGTAGCGCGGGGAATTCGGGCGTCAGCCTTTCGCCGCTGGCAAAGCCGTTGTCTTCGGGACGGACATGGCGGCCCTTATAGGCCTCGACGTCGCCGCGGGCGAGAACCCAGTCACGTCGCAGTGACGGCAGCCCCTGTTCGATACGGATCTCGGCGCCCTCGATCGTATAGGGTCCGGACGAGTCGTAGACGACAACGGGCGGCTCGCCCGATGTCGGATGCAGGCTGATTTCGCGCATCGGCACGCAAATGTCGGGATGGATGTCCCCCCGAATGTAGATCTTCCTGGATGCCGGCAAGGGGCCGGTGGTGGCGGTTGGGGCGGCGGCGATACTCATGGTTTGAGGCTCCAAGTTTCGATTGGAGACCCAGTCCTCAGCCGGAATGATGAAAAGACGCCGGCACGGATTCCACGCGTGAATCCACTGCCTTCGAGCGCTTGCACCGTCCCTACGCCAGTATGAACTGGATCAGGTTCAACGGGTCACTGCGCGCGATAGCAGTATCTCAGCCCCTTGCCGGGACCCCCCTGGTGAATGCCAAAAAGGGTAGAGGCTTGCCGAGGGGACTGTCAAGCGACAATCTGCGATGGCCTGGGGTCAGGTTACACTCAGGCTATCGTGCGTGGTCGCCGTGATCAAACGAATCGACAAGTCGATCGCCCGACCGGCACGCTTCCGCAAGCCGGTGCGCCTTTGTCGCATGCAGTGGCTGTCGATTTTTATCCCGCGCAGTTCAGCAAGTATACCGAGCTACCGAAGCGCTATTGAGAAAGCAGGCGCGGAACTGGAAAGTCTAGTACTTTGTCCGTGTAGCTTTCGACCAAGGCGCTAAACGGCGTGCCGTCCTGAAGTTTCAGTACAGCACGATGTTCGAGCAGGAACGGCGGCAGGCTAAGGGAACTTGTTTGATGCGCTATTAAGCCCTCCATGTCCCAGCCTTCGGATAGAGGGGACCAGAGCAACTTGGCAGACAGGTTTGTGCGAGTGAAATTAAGAGCCTGAACGGCTCTGCCAAACGCGATGTCGCTGGTCTTCAACGTCTGATTCATCTCTGCAGTTAATTTTGCGGGTACATACCAATTGTCGGCTTCCGACAAGACGCGGTCGCCGCAGACCAGGCGGACGCGGCGATAAGCGATCAGCTCACCGGGTCCGACGGTCAGAAGTTCACGGATGTGCTCATCGGCCGGCTTGTCTTGCCCCCCCACACGCTGCGCTACAATCTTGGAACCTTCCGGTGCAAGCTTGTGCGCGGCGCACCAGCGATCAAGGGTCAACGTAGCACTGGCGTTACTCAGGAGATTGGCATTCAAGGTCTGAAGGACCGCAAGCGCTTCCACTCGAGATGTCGGCGAGTTCAGCCACTGAGACCCTATAGACGGTTCTTGCGCAATTGCGATCTGGGTGCCCAGCACGATGGCAGTCGCTGCAAGTGCGGCGATGCGAATGCGTTTCGAAGAACAAAATGACACGGAGAACGAATCCTTTCTGCAGTAAATTTGATGGGCGAACCCTGCGCGTCAAATTTCCTTGATTTTGGCAGGCGAGCGCGCGTTGTCAGCGTATTTGATACCGGCCGCAAGATTTGAACTGCGCCTTGCGGGTACCGTTTAACGGTCGGCGTCCCGATAGACTTTCTTACCATCTTCCGATGTTCCTGCCGTGCTGGTTCACACCTGTTGAAGCCTGTGTGCCCGGGCCGTCCTTTGCTTGCGTCGCATCAAGGTCGTTCATGATATCCTCCATCCGCTCGCCGACCTGTTGTTGGAGTTTGCAAGCGTTGGCGACCGAGCCGGCGCTTCCATCCTGGAATATGGAAACCCGATAGACGTGGATTTCAAATGAGGAACATGGCGGCCGGTCCGAATCCTCCTCATCATATATCGTAACTCTCGCTTAACGGTTTAGCGCCTTTTGTCGCCCCTCCCTCGTTGCGGAATGTTCATATAGCTGGAGCGGATAAAATAGCTCGCAACCGACAGCAAAATCGAGGAGCAATTGTTGGAAAAAGGTCTTCTTCGGCGACGCAGAGCCCTCCTTCCGGTCGAGTGACAATTGTAGACCAGGCAGCGACACGCCGTCGATGGTTGCCAGCCGCAGATGCGAATAGCCAAGACGCTTGGCTGATGTCTTTTGGTGATCCATGTCGTCGTGCTCCTTGTGCAAGCCTCCCGACGATGACGTCGCCGGTAAGATTTCGGCATTCATGGGAAAGAATTTTCCTGTTGCACTATCGTAACTCCTCACAACAGGACACTTGATGAAAACGACAAACAACGCAACAGATGTGTCGGATATATTTTATAGTATATCTTTCCGAATTTGGAAGATATTACTTATTCTTGTGAGAAGCTCGTGAGGTATAGAATATATTATTTTATATATTCCTATATATATCCACTTTATGTCTTTGGCGGTCGCATGAAATGGCAGATCTCTAACGCCTACGGCAAACGCTCGCTGGTCGAAACGGCAATCGGGCGATACAGGTCCGGTCCATCCTCGGGCGGCATCTGCGGGCGAGGGCGCGGCTTGGTCAGCAGACCGAAGTCGCCATCGGCTGCGCCGTTCTCAACCACATGCTTGACTGCGCGCATCCGAAATCTGTCCACCGCAAGGCAGCCACGGCACGATCAGGCGTTTCAAAAGACCGGCAAGGATTATGAGCAAGGTCGGCGGCGGTGGCGTCGACGCCACGCAGGACGGGCTTGCCGCCGTGCAGGCGGGCGATCTCGACGTTAACGTGTCCCAGGATGCCGCCGGCCAGGGCAAGGGCTCGCTTGATACCGCACTCAAGCTTGCTAAGGGCGAAAAGGCCGAAAAGAAGGTCTACATTCCCTTCAACTCGTCACGCCTTCCAAAGGCAAGGACTTCGTCACCAAGAACTGAGCCGAAAGCTAAAACAGGATGCGGGGTTTGCCCGCCTCCTGTTTGGCGTTCGAAGTTCTACAATCCTTAAGATGCCAAGACTATGAAAGACCCCTGAGCTCAGGCCGCGCTTGATCTCGATGCGCCGTTCTTCGGCGATCTCTTCAAGACGACGGCCGATCAACAGCGCCCGGCAGGTTTCGCACACGCTCTGGCCAAACCTGCCGGCCATGAGCGTATCACGCCGAGGCAATTCTCGAATGTTTGTCCATCGCTCGCCGCTTGGAAATGATCAGTACACCACTTCCCACGAGCTCCCCTTCCGGGGCGAACGCTCCTGCCAGATCGGAAGCTGCTTGTGGGCCTTCGTGAGTGTGCGCCGCAGCTGTGAGCTTGGGTTACCTCTCGTCCGCTGCCATGCAAGGGTGGTTGTCCGCCCTGGTCGCGTCAGACCTGTACTCCGCTGCACAAACTGATAGAAAGAGCGCCCGCGGAGATCGAAGAAACTGTCCGTTGCCGGACGCGGTCGGCAGCGGTGGAACTAGAAAACGGATGCACGTTCTCCGGCCGCCAAAAGGAGCCTTAAACGACATGAACATGGTCTCGAAGATTGCGAAATCCCCAGCTGCCCCGTCCGTTGGCGCTCTGCTTGCAGAAGCTCGCCTGGCTCGCGGCTATTCGCTGGACGACGTCGCAGAAACCACTGGTCTGACTGTGGCCGAGGTGACAGCTCTAGAGAACGACGCGGATTTCGACGCGTCGAGGATCCGAAGGACCGCATCCGCTCTAGGGATTCTAGAAAAGATATACGATGCGCCGCGCTGACATCGCTGAATAGCTTCTTCCACGGCTGCAACTCTTCAAGGAGGATGGATGCAGCAACTCAAGGGTCGCGCTTTAATGGGATGCTGTTCAACTCCGACGCAGTTTTTAAAACTTCTTGGGCCACGGACGGCAACCACAAAAATCTTCATGGAGAACCTCTGTTGCTCGTCCATGGAAAGACGATCACGGATTGGGGCGGGGAGAAAGCATGGGAACGGAACAGCGGTTACGATTGAACGTTCGGCAAGCTTCTCGAAGGAAAGGAGTGAGACGGGCGAGGCCGGCTTCGGGCAGCCAGCTAACTTCCGGCACGTTTTTAAGGATGCCAACTAATAGAGTTAACGCGGATCAACGATATCTGCTCAGCTTCTCTACAAATCGCAGTTTGGGCATGCCAACATCAACTCGCTTACTCGCCCTTCCGCGCGTCAATCTTCTCATCCACCATGATCTTCAGCGCTCGGATCATGCCGGCGAGTTTGAGCAGAACACCCTCGACTTCGTCGTGATTCGCAGCAGCCTCTACCATCAAGGCAGCGATCTCGAGGTCCCCCATCGCAACGCAATTTCCGCGGCTGGGGCGACTGCTGGTTTCCAAGCGCATCTCTCGCACCATTCTTACCGCGCGTTCGACTAGGCGGCGGTATTCGTCAGTGCTCAGTTTGTCGACCGCGTTGGCCGCCCGTGTCAGTTTAGAGATAAAGTCGGTAGTGTAGGACATTGCAGATGATTTGCCGAGGGATAGGGGCCTGTCAATGTTCGCCAGGGGGCCTGGGTGGTTGCCGGGTTGCTCGCGGCCAGGATCGATCTTACTGAGGTTACCGAATAGCCTTAAATATTGCGCGGTATTAAGTGACCATTATGGCTGAATGCCGCCATAAAGCGACACTGGCACCGACAATCCGCGGGCGGTCGCACCGAAAGTAAACCCTCGGCGGTGCGCCTCTTGATTAAACAGTTGCGTCCATAAGTGGTTCTCTGTGATTGGAGCCGCGTTTGAGCCGAATACTTAAAAAGGATAGACCGAATGGCCTGCAGTCGTTATCTGAAAGGCTTGTTGCGATACTGAAGACGTCGCTGAAAAATTGCCACAGACATCCGAGGCTTCTTAAAGTGAAAAAAGTGCAGCGCAGCTTTGCCGTCGAGTACAGATCAGGTCGGCGAAAACTCAATTCCAATCCGAACTCGATCTGGGGAGACATGGATCTCAAGTCCGTTGCGCAAGATCTGCAAGACGAGGCAATGCCATTTCTTTCGGCAGCCCCTCAGGCTAGCAGCAGCGAGATGCTTGTATCCGGAGAAGAACAGACCGGACCGTTGTTGACACTGCCGATCGAGCAGGAGACAAATGCACCGGCTTTACAGGAGACCATAATGGCCGACGAAAACAATACGACGACCAATGCTGACACGCCAGCCGCCGCGACGCCCAATGTACCGAAGAAGGTGCGCAAACCTCGCGCCAAGAA